>CANOGI010000106.1 GCA_947565475.1 uncultured Eubacteriaceae bacterium | reverse complement strand
AAAAATAAAAAAAATTATTGTTTTTTTTGTTTTTTATTAATATAAAAAAAGTTACTTCAAAAAACTTTCAACTTAAAAGATGTACGTAAAAATAAAAAAGTACAGAATTTTCAGCAAGCTATTTTTATAATATATATGAAAACTATAATATAAGTGAAAAATCATAAAAAAGAAAAGAAAGTATAAATGTACTTATTTTATTTTTTATGATTTTTTTAATGTTTTCTATGCTATAAAGAGAGTGTAGGCAATTATTAAAACTGTTATTTATATATTTTTAATAATTGCCCATTAGTTATTAGACAGGCAATGATAAAGTTGTATTTTTCATTAAAATTTGTACAAACAATTTTAATATTATTAGACTAAACAATTAAAGGTCTGTTCATTTGTTTAAATATTATCAAATCTTGTACTTTTTTTTCATATATATTATTATATATATATGAAAGTGTTTTTTAAGGAGGTTGAAAAAATGAAAGCATTAACTTTTAAGCGTGGCGTTCATCCACCTGACTCAAAGGAATTTACAAATAAACGGCCTATTGAGATTTTAATGCCGAAAGAGGGCGCTGATATCGTTGTTCCTATGAGTCAGCATATCGGAGCGCCATGC
Source organism: uncultured Eubacteriaceae bacterium (assembly GCA_947565475.1). GTDB lineage: Bacteria > Bacillota > Clostridia > Lachnospirales > CAG-274 > MGBC114079. The sequence goes on along the minus strand of CANOGI010000106.1, from coordinate 6,756 downwards.
GAACCTATTGTCGCAAAAGGCGACAGAGTTTTGCTTGGACAAAAGATTGCTGAAAGCGGGGCTTTTGTTTCGGCGCCTATTCACGCTTCGGTTTCAGGAGTTGTCAAGGAGATTAAACAGGTTCTTACTCCGGGCGGTTCTATGTCGAATGCCATTATTATTACGAATGACGGTAAATTTGAGGAGGATCCATCCCTTGGAAAAGACACCGAGTATGAGAGTTTCTCAAAAGAAAAAATTATTGAGAAAGTTAAGAATGCTGGTATTGTTGGTCTTGGAGGAGCGGGATTTCCTACCCATATAAAATTAAACCCAGGTCCGGATAAAAAAATTGATTCTATAATTGTGAACGCCGCTGAATGTGAGCCGTATCTTACAACTGACCATCGTGTTCTTCTTGAAAAAACCGATAGAGTTATTAAAGGTCTCGAAATAGTTCTTAAAATACATCCAGAGGCTCATGGCTACATAGCTGTTGAGAATAATAAGCCAGACGCTATTGAGGCTTTAACCCGCGCGTCGGAGGGAATACCTAATGTCTCAGTTGTTACTTTACAGAAAAAGTATCCACAAGGGTCTGAAAAACAAATGATTTACGCCGTTACGAAAAGAGAGGTTCCCTCGGGGAAACTTCCGGCGGACGTTGGATGTATTGTTGACAATGTTGATACTATTCTCGCTATTGAGAGAGCGGTTGTTAAAGACCGTCCTCTTATGAGAAGAATTGTTACTTTATCAGGTGGAGCGGTTAAAAATCCGGGAAATTATCAGGTTAGGCTTGGTATGAGTTTTAAGGAGCTTATTGAGATGACAGGCGGATTTATTGAGGAACCGGCTAAAGTTATCGCTGGAGGACCTATGATGGGTGTCGCTGTGTATTCTCTTGATGTTCCTTTAGTAAAAACCTCCTCAGCCATTTTATGTCTTACCAAAGAGGAAGCCGAGCTTCCGGAAGAAAGTAACTGCATAAGATGCGGAAAGTGTGTGGCGCATTGTCCTATGGGGCTTATGCCTCTTGAGTTGAATGGTGATGTTATAGCTAATGATTATGAGAAATTTGAGAAGAATCATGGTCTTGATTGTATAGAATGCGGTTCATGCTCTTATGTCTGTCCGGCTAAAAGACATCTTGCCCAATCTATAAGAGTAACTAAACGAACTGTTATGGCTATGAAAAAAAAGAAATAAACGGAGGGACTGAATAATGGATAATTCTAAATTTACTGTGTCGTCAACTCCTCATATTCGTTCTAAAGATTCGACAAGTACGATAATGAGAGATGTTATTATAGCTTTAACTCCCGCCGCGATTATGGGGATATTGGCGTTCGGGTTAGAGGCGCTTTTAATTATAGCGGTTTCTGTAGTGTCCTGTGTATCTTTTGAGGCTTTATTCCAAAAAATTACTAAGCAAAAAATTACTGTACACGATTTATCCGCTATTGTTACGGGACTTTTGCTCGCTATGAATCTTCCGTCGTCTTCTCCCTTATGGCTTCCTGTTGTGGGCGGATTTTTCGCTATTGTCGTGGCTAAACAGCTTTTTGGAGGTATAGGGCAGAACTTTATTAACCCCGCTTTGGCGGCGAGAGCTTTTTTACTCGCCTCATATCCAACAGATATGACTAATTTTACTCAGCCAACAGGTTTAAATTCTTTTATGGAATTATTTGGGGTATCCGCTCATACGGTTGACGCTACCTCTTACGCTACTCCTTTAGCGGTTGTGAAAAGCAGTAAAGCTTTTGCCCCAGAGGCGAGCGATGTTTTAAACGCTCTTTTCGGTAATGTCGGCGGTTGTATAGGTGAGACTTGCGCTATCGCTCTTATTTTGGGAGGGTTGTATCTTTTATTTCGTAAGGTTATCTCATGGAGAATTCCTGTTACATATATAGCTACTGTATTTATTTTAACATGGGCTTTCGGCAGAGTTCCTTATTATGAAATATTTATCGGAGGTCTTATGTTAGGAGCGTTTTTTATGGCTACTGATTACAGCTCTTCTCCCGTTACTTCGATAGGTCAGATTATAATGGGTATAGGCTGTGGTATTCTAACGTCGCTTATACGTGTTTATGGAGGATATCCTGAAGGCGTATCATACTCAATACTTATTATGAATCTTGCCGTACCTTTGATTGACAGGTATACTAAACCAAGAATATTTGGAGGGGGTAAAGCAAAATGAGTAAAGATATTATAAAACCCGGCATTATTCTTCTTATTGTGACTGTTATTGCCGCTGGTCTTTTAGGCGCTGTTAATATCGCCACAAAAGACACTATTGCTAATGTTAAGGCAAAGGCGAAAGAGGACTCTATGAAGAAAGTGCTTCCGAACGCGGAAAGCTTTAATGAGGAACAAGAAAATGATAATAAAGATTACAGTGTTATAAAGAGTTATGCGGAAGGGCTTGATAAAAGCGGAAATCCTGTAGGGTGTACTTTTGAGGTTTCCACAAAAGGTTTCAGCACAGGACTAAATTTAATGATTGGTATCACAAAAGACGGTGTTATTAGTGGTGTTGATATTTTATCTCATGGGGAAACGCCAGGTCTTGGAGCGAACGCTGGTGAGAAATGGAAAGACCAACCTAAATGGGTAAGTCAATTTACTGATAAGTCAGGTGAGGTGAACGTTATTAAGGGCGATTCGCCGAAAGACAATGAAATCCAGGCGATAACAGGAGCGACAATTACTTCTGAAGCTATAGCGAAGGCTGTTAATACGGCGTCTGATTTTTATGATAATGTGATTAAAAATGGCGGAGAAGCAAAGTCAACATTTTCCTCAGATGAAAAAGTTGATTCAAAGTCAAGCGCTACAGATTCCGCAAACAGGGGAGGGAATGAATAATGAATCCACTAAAAATTTTAAAAAATGGTATAATTGATGACAACCCGACCTTTGTTCAGGTAATCGGTATGTGTCCTACTTTAGCGGTTACAACGAGCGCTATAAATGGTATTGGTATGGGTCTTTCTACATTGGTTGTTCTTATGTGTTCAAATATGGTTATCTCTTTAATAAGAAAGTTTATACCAGACCAAATAAGAATTCCGGCTTATATTGTTGTTATAGCAAGTTTCGTTACTATTATTCAAATGCTTTTAGAGGCGTTTCTACCTGATTTGAACGCTTCCTTAGGGCTTTTTATTCCTCTTATTGTCGTAAACTGTATTATTCTTGCCCGCGCTGAGGCTTTCGCCTCTAAAAACGGAGTTATAGCGTCGATGTTTGACGGTATTGGTATGGGACTTGGTTTTACAATCGCTTTAGGGGTAATTGGTATTGTAAGGGAGTTACTTGGGAACGGTTCTGTTTTTGGACTTACAATTCTTCCGGAAGCGTTTCCTAATACAATTATTATGATTCTCGCTCCGGGAGCGTTTTTCACTCTCGCTTTTCTTATGATACTCATAAAAAAAATAAAAGGTGAGAATTAAAGGAGGTTAAGGACATGGATGAAATAAATCTTATTACGCTGTTTTTAGGCGCGATTTTTGTAAATAATTTTGTATTATCTAAATTTTTAGGAATATGCCCTTTCCTCGGTGTTTCCAAAAAAGTTGAGACAGCGGTTGGCATGGGTGTAGCCGTTACATTTGTAATGACTATCGCTTCTGCCGTAACTTGTCTTGTGTACAATTATGTGCTGATTCCATTAGAATTGAAATATTTATACAATATAGCTTTTATCTTAATAATCGCTTCTCTTGTTCAATTTATTGAGATGTTTATAAAAAAATCTTCTCCTACGCTGTATCAAGCGTTGGGTGTGTACCTTCCTCTTATTACGACTAACTGTGCTGTTTTAGGCGTTACTGTGTCAAGTATGCAGGATCTTGACGCTATGGAGAATGTGGCTATGGGAATGAAATTTACATTTTCTCTTGTTTACGGCGTGGGAGCGGCTTTAGGTTTTACTCTCGCGATAGTTCTTTTCGCCGGTATAAGAGAAAGACTTGAGAGAAACAATATTCTTCCGGCTGTAAAAGGATTTCCTATCGCTTTAATTACAGCGGGTCTTATGTCAATTTCATTTTTAGGATTTTCCGGACTTTTATAAGAGGGGGTGTATAGATATGGAAGAAATAATCAAGAGTATTTTAAGTATTGGGGGACTTGGCGTCCTTTTTGGAGCGGGCTTAGGATTCGCGGGCGTGAAATTTAAAGTTGAGCAAGATGAGCGTATTCCGCTTGTGAGAGAGTGTCTTCCGGGAGCTAATTGCGGAGGATGCGGTTTTGCGGGATGCGACGCTTTTGCCGACGCGGTTGTCTCAGGAAAGGCTAAAACTAACGGATGTCCTGTCGGTGGAGCCGCTGTTGGTGCTAAAGTTGCCGCTGTTATGGGTCTTGAGGCTTCTGAGTCTGAAAGAATGGTGGCTTTTGTCAAATGTAATGGTAATTGCGAGGTAAGTTCTTCTAAATATAATTATTACGGAATGGACGACTGTTCTATGGAAAACGCTTTGGCGGGAGGAGCAAAAGGCTGTAGTTATGGCTGTCTTGGCGACGGCAACTGTGTTAAGGCATGTAATTTCGGTGCTATTTCCGTTGTAAACGGCGTAGCTGTTGTTGATAAGGAAAAGTGTACCGCTTGCGGTCAATGTGTTGTCGCATGTCCAAAACAGCTTATTGAGATTATTCCTTATAAAAGTAAAGTCCATGTTTCATGCAATTCAAAGGACAATGGTAAAAATGTACGCGCGAATTGTTCTGTTGGATGCATAGGATGTACTTTATGTCAGAAAAATTGTAAATTTGACGCTGTTCATATTGAGAATTTTCTTGCTAAAGTTGATTACAGTAAATGTGTAAGCTGTGGTCTTTGTACTCAAAAGTGCCCTACCAAAGCTATTAGTAAAGAAGGCTCTCAAAATAAGATTATGCCTGTCGATAAAGAAAAAAAGGAAGTTCAGCGTGTATAAAAATTATTTTATAAGTAAATTAGTTAGCGTTATATTTTAATAAAAGGGATATTAATATTGAAAAAATACTCTTCATGATTTTATTGTGAAGAGTATTTTTTTGTATAAAGATATTGAAAAAAATTTTTAATTATAGTGAAACTACTTGAAAACAAACGGAAGAAAGTGAAATTATAGTGAAACTACTTGAAAATAAACAAAAGAATGCGAGATAAAAATTATTTTTGGGAGACAGAAAAAGGAGAGCATAGTTAGGAGCCTATGCCCGATTGATGTGTAGTTCTACTATAGTCTCCACATGACAAGTTCTCGGAAACATATCTACACATATAATCTTCACCACTTTATATCCATTATTAATCATTATTTCCAAATCTCTAATCATAGAAGATGCTTTACAAGACACATAGACAATTTTATCTGCGTTAAACTCAATAATTTTTCCAATAGCTTTTGGATGAATTCCCTCTCTCGGAGGATCAAGAATAATTACATCCGGCTTCTTAGAAATTTCATCAATAATTTTTAAAACATCACCAGCTATGAATTCGCAATTTACGATTCCGTTAAGTTCCGCATTAATTTTTGCTGCTAAAACAGCTTCCTCTATAAGTTCCACTCCAATAACTTTTTTGGCGTTTGCTGACATAATTTGAGCAATAGTACCTGTTCCGCAGTATAAATCAAAAACAACCTTTTTACTAACATCACCAACAAAATCCTTAATTTTTGAATATAAAATTTCAGCTCCCCTGGAATTTGTCTGAAAAAAAGAAAAAACAGATATTTTAAAATCAAAGCCCAATATTTTTTCCATAAAATAGTTTTGACCATACAGTATATCAATTTTATCAGCTTTAACAACATCGGCTACAGAATCATTTTCGGTATGAAGAAAACCAACCAATTTCCCATCAAATTTTATATTGATAAGCTCATTTTTTAATTCCTCAATATTAGATTTTAAATTACTTGTTGTAATCAAATTTACAATTATCTCACCTGTAAAAAAAGCTTTTCTTACTAAAAGATGTCTGAGTGTTCCAATTCTTTTTGTCTTATGATAAAAAGTATCTTTAGAATTTCTAAAAAAATTTCTTACACATTTTATAATTTTTCTTATATCATCATCAACAATTAAACAATTATCAGCATTAACAACCTCATAATAACTCTCCCTTTTTCTCATTCCTAAGGAGAGTTCTCCGTCAACACCAGTGTCCCCAAAAGAAAACTCCATTTTATTTCTATAAGCGTTAATATCCGGACTTCCTATTATACCTAAAAACTCATAATTTTCTAAATTAAGTTGATTTAACAATTTAAGAACATTATTTTTTTTAAATTCCAACTCTTTTTCATAAGAAATATTTTGAAAAACACAGCCACCGCACATACCAAAAGCATTACACTTAGATTCAATTTCATATTCAGCCTTTTCTTTTATTTCTAAAAGTCTGCCCTCATATTTTTGTTTTTTCTTTTTGATTCCAACTTTAACAATTTGCCCAGGAATAGTATTTTTAACAGTAACTTTTTTATCATCCCAAAAACCAATTCCTTTGTTTGGAAATTCAATATCTTCAATTAATATTTCTTCTGTAACTACTTTTCGCCCCATAAATTCTATTATTCCTTTCATATTTTCATAAAACCGTATTGATTATGTATATCGTATAAACTTTCTTAAATCTATATAAATTATCAAAATAAAATTTTCTTAAACTTAAACAATGAATTAATAATCTCATAATCAAAGTTTTTTTCTCTTCTTTTCAATATGATTTTTGTTCAAATTTGTTTTAAAAGAAGAATAACAATTTTA
>CANOGI010000105.1 GCA_947565475.1 uncultured Eubacteriaceae bacterium | reverse complement strand
GTTGTAAGCTGTTTTATCTCATTGTTTCTTATAAGATATAATCTGCTGTCACCGACGTGAGCGATATAAATTTTATCCTGAGATAAAGAAGCGGCCAAAAAAGTAGTTCCCATATTAGAATAGGCCTCATCTGTTTTTGACATTTCATTTACCTTTTTATTAGCGTATCCAACACCCTCGACAAGAATATCAAGAATTTCCCCCTCCTGATTTCTGTTTTTGATAAACTCGCAAAAATATTTTACAGCGTTACCGCTCGCCACCTCGCCGGACTTATGGCCTCCCATACCGTCCGCGACAATATAGAGATTTTGTAAACAACCTATAGGCGAATTTTGAACAAAAATAGAATCCTCATTACAGGTTCTTACTTTTCCAATATCTGATTTTCCGATTCCCGTCATTTTTAACACCTCGAATCAGGTTAAATTACATACCGCGTTTAATCGGTATCTTTTGAAAATCACTGTTAAATATCAGCTTTCTCAGCTCTTTAAGTATAAATATTTATCTGAGTATTTAACAGCAAGATTTCATGTCAAAACTACTCGAATTTTTGTATAACAAAAATTCTCGTAACCGACAGCGAAAATATTCGCCTTTATATTCAGAGTGAGCCTGCGCTCCACCTGAATACAAGAGTAAGTATCCCCGCTTAATAAGCGTGAGACTTCCTCTGTCGATTAAAATCACAAGTAGTCTGTATAATTAGCAATTCCCAATATATTTTTTCCTAAGCTGACCACAGGAAGCGTTTATATCGCTTCCAAGCTTTCTTCTTACAGTAACATCAATGTTTAACCGCTTAAGAACTTTATAAAAATCATTCACGGTTTCATCTGAGCTTCTTATATAATCTCTTTCTTTAACATCGTTTACCGGTATAAGATTAACGTGGCATAAAGACCCTTTAAGACGCCCTGCGAGCTCTTTAGCACATTCAACACTGTCATTTACACCTTTTATGAGAGCATATTCAAAAGTAACCCGCCTTTTTGTAAAATCAGCGTATTCTTTAGCCGCCAAAATAAGCTCGTCAATAGTATATCTTTTAGCGACAGGCATAATACTTCTTCTTATCTCATCATTAGGAGCGTGCAAAGAAACAGCGAGAGTAATTTGTAACCTCATTTTCTCAAGCTCTTTTATTTTATCAATAATACCGCATGTTGAAAGGGTAATGTGCCGATGTCCAATCTCAAGACCATCTTTTGAGTTGATAATCTCAAGAAACTTAATTGTATTGTCAAAATTATGAAGAGGCTCTCCGCTTCCCATAATAACAATATTTGAAATACGTTCTTTCAAATCCTTTCCGATTTCATAAACCTGAGAAAGCATTTCCCCCGGGGTAAGATTTCTCTCAAGGCCATCAATAGTCGAGGCACAAAAGGAACACCCCATAGCGCATCCAGCTTGAGAAGAAATGCAAACGGCATTTCCATACTCATATTTCATAAGCACACTTTCTATTATATAATCATTTTCTATTTGAAACAAGTATTTTGTTGTATTATCTTCTTTAGAAATAAATTTTTCAACCATACTTACATTTTTTATTTTTGAGTTCTCCTCAAGCTTAACCCTGAGTTTTTTTGAAATATCCGTCATTTCATCAAATGATGAAACTCCCCTTTGATGGAGCCATTTAAAAATCTGCCTCGCTCTAAACGGCTTTTCTCCCATCATCTCAATAAAATCAGAAAGTTCTTTTAAACTTAAAGATAAAATATCCGTTTTAGAATCCATAAAATTTAACCTTTCCTTACAAATTTAGCTATGAAAAAACCATCGCTGTCAAAATCATGCGGAAATATTTGTTTTTGATGAACAAGCTCATAATTAAAGTTCTCTATAAACCATTTAACATTTTCCTCATTTTCTTTATATGAGATAGTACAAGTGCTGTAAACTAAAATACCGCCAATCTTTACATAATTTTGAACGACCGTAAGTATATCTCTCTGAATTAATGAAAGACGCTCAATATCCTCAAAAGATTTTGAATATTTTATATCAGGTTTTTTTCTCACAATACCAAAACCCGAGCAAGGAGCGTCAACAATAACTTTATCCGCTGTTTTAAAATCCTCCTCATAAACTGTTAAAGCGTCTTTTCTCTCTCCATGAATAATATCAACACCAAGCCTTTTAACGCCATCAGAAATAAGTTTAATTTTATGTTCATAAATATCTCTTGATTTAATTTCGCCTTTATTGTTCATTAAATATGCGCATAAAAAAGATTTTCCTCCCGGAGCGGCGCATACGTCAATTACACAATCGTTTTCTTTTGGGGAAAGCTCCTTTACGGCAATATACGAACTCTTATCCATAATATGAAATAGCCCTTTTTTATACGCTTTATTCTGAGAAATATCATCTGTTTTTGATATTTGTATAAGTCCGTCAAAGTCATCAACCTTTTCAGCTGACACGCCGTCTCCCCTTAGAATTTCCAAAAGCCTCTCCCTGTCGGTTTTAACTGTGTTTACAGCTGCGGTAATTTTAGGAGGTTCCAGACTCTTCTCACACATTTTTAAAATCTCGTCACGGCTTAAATTTTCAAGCCAATATTTTATAATACGCTCAGGATAAGAATATCTTACAGAAACATATTTAATGAAATTTTTTTCAATATCAGGATACTGAATATTATCAATATTTTTCGAGATATTTCTAAGAACCCCGTTCACAAATCCCGACAACCCTTTAAAACCTCTTTTTTTGACAATCTCAACAGCCTCGTTGCACACCGCTGAAATAGGAATTTTTCTCATAAAAAAAATTTGATAAACCGATACCCTTAAAGCGTTTAAAATAAGAGGTTTCATTTTATCGGTTTTTGTTTTTGAGAATATATTTATAATATAATCAACAAGAATAAGATTTCTTAAAGTCCCGTTTACAAGCTCCGTTATAAACGCCTTTTGTACGGAAGTAAAATCCCCGTTTTTCTTAAAAGCCCGCCTTAAAACTATATTATTGTAACCGTCTCGCTCAAATATATCCATAAGTGAATAAATAGCCGCGTCCCTGTCTCTCATAAATTATAATCTCATCTCCAAAACAAAAATAAATTCCCCAAAAATTATATTTATAAAACCAATAAAATAATGAGTAAACAAATTTCAATAAACCTGATATATTAAGAAATTCTCTTAATGGTTAATGCTAAAAATTTCGCGTATAACCGCATGGCTACTAAATACACTCAATTTTTATACATATCTATCTTGATAACTATTAAAAAGAAAATAAAAAAATTATTTAAAATTAAATATAGGTATGCCAAATTATTATTTCTCTCGCAATTTAACGTATTTAGCGGCACTTCTTCTTTTTGAGTCCTGCATCTGGGCATAATGTTTTGTCGTGGTATCCACGTTAACGTGTCCTAAAACATCAGCGACAAGATAAATGTCCCCCGATTCCATATAAAGGCTTGTGCCATATGTACTTCTAAGCTTATGAGGAGAGATTTTTTTAAAATTAATGACACACTCGGAATATTTTTTAACAAGTTTTTGAATAGCTCTGTCCGTAATTCTTTTTTTCTGTAAAGAAAGAAAAAGGGCGTCCTCATGTCCCTCCTGAGCCACAATTTGTTCTCTTTCGTCAAAATAAGCGTCTAAAGCGTCCGCCACTTCGTCACTGAAATAAACAACCGCTTCTTTTCCTCCCTTTCTCAGAATTTTAACACCGTTTGTCTCAAAATCAACATCTTCAATATTTATTCCAACACATTCTGATACACGCATACCTGTGCCAAGCAACAAAGTAACTATGGCCAAATCTCTTATTTTCGTATGCTCATGCCACTTTTTCTGACGTTTTGTAAGATTATCGCCTTTTTCCACCTCATCAAGCAAAACAGCGACCTCATTCGGTTCAAGCCTTATAATCTCTCTATCGTGAATTTTAGGCGTCTCAATAAGCTCACCGGGATTAGACGATATTTTCTCAACCTTGTATAAATAGTTAAAAAGCCTCCTAACCGCCGACAGTTTTCTTGACTTTCCTCTCTCCCTGTTCGTAATCTCAACAAGCTCGCCGTCATCGTTTGTTTTCACATAATAGGAAAGATACTCAAGAAATCTGTTAATATCAACCGCTTTAATTTTATTCATATAAGAACAATCTATCTGGTTAATATATATATCTTTAAAAGCATCGCAGTTTTCTATAAGATAATTAAAAAATATCTTTAAATCATAAGCGTATCCAACTCTCGTTCTTATAGAAGTTATCTCGGCAATTGACATAAAAAACTCATCCACAAAATCAGGGAGTTCTTTTTTTAGCTCTCTTAATTTAAGAGTATATTTTTTTTCAATTTCATCTTTATATTCCAAAAAAAATCACCCTTTCCAGTTCCCAACGCCAAAACGTTTAATCGCCCCGAAAATTTTTTCCTCAAAATGGTCGTAATTAAGACTTTGCTCTCGCACAAAATTTTTAATATTTTCCCTTTTTGTTTGTCCATCCGCCGGACATTTATTTTTGACAATCGGCAGCTTCTCTTTCCTCGCGAAACCGATAATCTCTTTTTCAGGAACATACATAAGTGGTCTTATTGAATATATTTTTTTTCTGTCAAGAAAAGTAACGGGACTAAAAGTATAAATTCTTCCCTCATAAAACATAGCCATAAAAAAAGTCTCAATAACATCGTCACGATTATGTCCAAGCGCGACTTTATTGCAGCCAAGACTCTCAACAGCGTCATTTAGAGCTCCCTTTCTCATTTTCGAACAGAGAGAGCATGGATTTTTCTCTTTTCTGGCGTCAAAAATAATCTCTCCAATATCTGTTTCTATTAAAGTATATTTTACGTCAATATCATCACATAGTTTTTGAATAGCAGAAAAATCCATATCATCAAATCCAAGTGAAACAGAAACCGCCTCAATCTCAAATTTTTTTGGATAAAATCTTTGCAGGGCTTTAAGAGCTACAAGAAGAGCGAGACTGTCTTTTCCTCCAGAAATACCAACCACGATTTTGTCGTCATCATTAATCATATTATAATCGTCAACCGCTCGTCTCACATAACTTAAAAGTTTCTGAAGCCTCATACTATTTTCCTCCAAACCCCAAAGTTCTCAAATATTCCAAATCCTTTTCAGACAGCCGTAAACTTTCCAAAAGCTCTGGACGCTTCAAAAAAGTGCGCTTAAGTGATTGCTCTCTGCGCCATTTATCAACATTTCCATGATGTCCCGAAAGAAGGACCGCAGGCACTTTTTCCCCCATAAACTCAACAGGTCTCGTATATTGTGGATATTCCAAAAGACCATTTGAAAAAGTCTCGTCCATAAAAGACTCCTCTTTATTAAGAACCCCTGGAATTAGCCTCGACACAGAATCAATAATAAGCATGGCGGCAAGTTCCCCGCCTGTTAATATAAAATCCCCGACAGAAATCTCATCCGTGACAATCTTATCAATAACTCTCTCATCAATCCCCTCATAATGACCACATAAAATAATAATATTCTCTTCTTCTGAAAATTCCTTAGCGATATTCTGATTAAAAGTTTTTCCCTGAGGTGTCATATATACAACACGACAATCTTTCCTCAATTTTTCCCTAACACTTTCATAAGCCTCAAAAACAGGCTGCGGTTTAATAACCATTCCCGCGCCACCGCCATATGGATAATCGTCAACCTGATTGTGTTTATTGTTTGCAAAATCTCTTATATCAATAGATTCTACATTAATTATATTTTTCTCAAAAGCCTTTTTTATAACGCTGTGATTAAGACCGTCTGAAATCATCTCTGGAAAAAGAGTCAAAACATAAAAATTCATTACCTCAAACCTTCCAAAAGCCGCTCCGTGATATTTTTATTTTCTTTATCAACTTTCAAAATACACTGCTTGATAGCCGGTATTAAAATTTCGCTTATATCATTCCTTACAACATATACATCGTTCGCTCCGGTAAAAATAATATCTTCAATTTTTCCAAGAGACTCTCCCAAATCTGTAACAACATCCATAGAATATAAATCACGAATATAATACTCGTCTTCCCCTAAAGGAAGAGCCATATCCTTTGTAATCTTAATCTCAGAATTTTTAAAACTTTCCGCTATAGTCATATTATCCACGCCCTTTAATTTAAGAAGAACAAATTGTTTATGATAGCGTACATTCTGAATATCATATTTATCTATATTTCCTCTTTTATCTATATATACAAAATCAAGCGAATCAAATCTGGAAATATCATCGGTTGTGGGAATAACTCTTAAATCTCCCTTTATACCCTGAGTATTCACAATCTTGCCAATAACAAAATAATCATTATCCAAAAAAAGCACCTCTCAACCATATTGCATTAAGTTTATAGCGAAACAATAAAATAATGAACATACAAGCCTTAATAAAACCGCCAAGGAATTCTTTTATTGTCTCACACTAAAAGTCCAATTAGTTGCTACATTTTAAACAATGTAACTCAATCACAAAATAACTGGTTATTTTTATATAAATTAAGTTCTTTTTGATTATTAATCACAATAACTTTACTTTCATATTCCTTTAAAACTTCTCTGTAAATTTCTTTTCGCTTTTTTCCTCGTCCTTTATAAAGTATCCATTTAACAAACTCAAAGTCAATCTTTTCATCGCATCCCGCTGTTATGGATTCTCTTGACTTTCCCCTATATTGAAAAAACCGTTTAAAAGCTCGGTATAAACACGAAAAACGATTAAAATTCATAAATATAATTCTGTCAGCTTCTTTTAATCTTCTCACAAAAGTAACTCTTGTATAAGTTCCATCAATAACCCAGCCTGAATTCTCATTGAGAAAACTTTCCACTATTTTTATCTCTTCTTCCCGCTTTCGTTCAATCCACCCTGAAAGCCAATGTACACAATCTAAATATAAAACGGGAATATTATATTTATTTCCTATATATCTAGCGAGAGATGATTTTCCCGAACCGGCATATCCAATAATCGCTATTTTCACCAAAAATCACCGTCCTCCACATATTCTTATCTCGTAAACCAAATAACACTAAAAATCATTTTCACAAAATCATTTCCATACCTATTTTCTGAGGTCTCAAACCGAGTTTCTCATAAAATTCCATAGCCAAAGGATTACAGCACCATACGTTTAAAGTAATATTATAACAACCGTTTAATTTAGCGAATTCTTTAACCTCTTCATAAATTTTCTGACCAATACGCTTTCCTCTGACATCTTCATCAACACATAAATCATCTATATAAAGTGTTTTTATATCTGTAAGAACATTGTCGTTTAAAAATTGTTTAAGAACGCAAAAAGCGTATCCAATAACCTTGTCTTTATCATCAACAGCTACAAACACATATTTATCTTTCTCATCTAAAATACTGTCTATCTC
>CANOGI010000104.1 GCA_947565475.1 uncultured Eubacteriaceae bacterium | reverse complement strand
CAACTCAAGAGGAAGTTGAGCAGACAAAGAAAAAAGAAATTGAACAGAAAATAAGAGGCGCTTTATCTCGCCTTTATGATGAGATAAATATAATTTCCAATCTAAAAATGGATTGGGACAAAAGGCAACAAAAAACAACAACATATACTCCTCCTATCGCTGATATGACAGTCGGGGTTCCGAATAGAGCTACTTCTGAGGAAGAGGAGGTTGTAAACGGCACGCCGGCAGACGCTCCGGGTGTTGACACAAACGATCAGAATCCAGCGAATTACGCTATTGGAGAGAACAATAACTCAACATATTCCGCGAATAAAACGTCAAACGATTATTTATATAACAAAGATGAGACCGTTACTGATTATAGTGGCGGAAAAGTAGTTCCTGATCAGTCTTCTATCGCTGTTTATGTTTACAGAAACAGAGAGTATAGGGAAGAGGATTTGATAAAATCCGGTCAAATTGACGATGAGAATACTTGGGAGAACTTTAAAGAGCAAAACGCCGCTGAGGTTAAAATGGAAATTGATCCCGATGTTGTTCAGTCAATAAGAATAGGCACTGGTATTGATAATGTAACGGTTGTGGGTTATGAGAACCCAGTATTTATAGACGCTGTTGAGGAACCTGTGGCTATTGAGCAGATTATTATGCTCGCTATACTCGCGATACTTCTTATTCTCCTCGCTTTCGGTCTTATCAAGAAAACACATCCTGATGAGGTTGAGGAAGTTGAGCCCGAGCTTTCTGTTGAGGATTTACTTGTAAGTACTCAACTTGAGGATGAGAAAGAAGATATGATTGCTGAAATTGACACAAGCGTTGAGTCTGAGTACAAGAAACAAATTGAGAAATTTGTCGCTGAAAAACCTGAGGCGGTTGCTCAGCTTCTTAGAAATTGGCTTAGTGATGAATGGGAGTGATATAGATGGCTATACCTTTTGAGGAATATACTGGAAAAGAAAAGGCCGCGATGCTTTTAATTACTTTAGGTCCTGAGAAATCTTCAGAGATTTTTAAATATTTAAAAGAAGAGGAAATAGAGTCTCTTACTTTGGAAATCGCTAATATCGCTACTGTTCTTCCTGATATTAAGGAAAAAGTTTTGGAAGAGTTTTATCAGATATGTATTGCTCAGCAATATATTACTGAGGGCGGTATATCTTATGCCAAACAGATTCTTGAGAAAGCTCTTGGCAGCGATAAAGCGTTTGAGATTATTAATAAACTTACGGTATCTTTGCAGGTTCGTCCTTTTGACTTTATACGTAAAGATGATGTAAGTCAGGTTATAAACTTTATTCAAAACGAGCACCCTCAGACGATTGCCCTCGTGTTGTCTTATTTAAAGCCTACTCAGTCGGCTCAGATTATATCGTCTTTAAGTGCTGACAAACAGGCTGATGTAGCGAGGAGAATCGCTATGATGGATAGAACCAGTCCGGATGTTATTAAAGAGGTTGAAAACGCTTTGGAGAAAAAACTTTCTTCTCTTATGACTACGGATTACGCTGACGTCGGTGGTGTAGACGCCATTGTTGAGATACTTAACTCTGTTGACAGGGCGACTGAGAAAAATATTATGGAAAATCTTGAAACTGATTATCTTGAGCTTTCTGAAGAAATTAAGAAGAAGATGTTTGTGTTCGAGGATATCCTATCTATGGACAATCGTTCAATACAGACAGTTTTACGTCAGGATATAGACCAGAAAGAGCTTGCTATAGCTCTCAAGGGCTCCAGCGAGGAAGTACAGGAAATTATTTTCCAGAACCTGTCAAAACGTCTTGCCGCTATGATAAAAGAGGATATGGAAATTATGGGGCCTGTTCGTAAGTCTGACGTTGAAGAAGCACAACAGAAGATTGTTAATATTATCCGTAAGCTTCAGGATTCAGGTGAGATTATTATTGCGAGGGGCGGAGGCGATGAGATAATTGTCTAAGATTTTAAAAGCTAATCGTATAAGTGTTGACAGTGATAATAAAATCAATATAGAAGTTCCTGTATTTAAGGCGAATATACATAATGATGCCGATAAACCCAAATCCTTTAAGTCTGTTAACCATGAAATCGCTTTTGAGGATTTTGATGAGCTTTCATTGACAGATGAGTATGAGGAGCAAGGGGAGTTAAGCTTAAACAGTTATTTTGATACGGAAGATGATCTTTCCTCGGATTTTGAGTTTGACGATGATGAAAAAGCCCTTAACAGTGCCAATGAGGAAGCCGCTAAAATTGTAGACAGCGCTAAAGCGGAAGCGATGAATATTATTGATGACGCTATTCAAACCGCTGAAATCAGAAAAAGCGATATTTTTGAAAACGCCAGACAGGAAGGATATGCCGCCGGCATTTCAGAAGCGGAGGAACAAACCGCCGAAATGAAAGAAGAAGCTCTCAGGATTCTTGAAAACGCGAGAAGAGAAAGAGAGGATATGCTTGAAAACGTTGAAAGTGACGCGGTTGATCTTATAATAAATGTTATTGATAAAATTTTATGTAAGACTCTTGATTTAGATAAAAGTGTTATATTAAATCTTGTAAGACAAGGATTTTCTCAGACGACGGTTACGGGAAATATCTTTGTTAGAGTTTCTGACGATGATTATGACATTGTGAACGAAAACAAAGATGAGATTTTTAATATGATTGATAGTAATGTAAAACTTGAGCTTATAAAAGATATGACCCTCGGTAAGGGCGATTGTATTATTGAAACGCCTTTTGGAAATATAGATTGCGGTTTAAAACAACAATTTGAGGGATTGAAAAACAGCTTATACTATGTTTTAGAAAACGGGTGATGTTAGTGGTTATTGATATTTCAAAATATAACTCGGTTCTTGAGAAAAGTTACATAAAAAAACTTGGTAGAGTTTCTCAAGTTGTTGGGCTTACTATTGAGTCTATAGGACCTGTGGTCAGTGTTGGATGCAGTTGCTACATTAAAGCCGACAAATACAGCAAGCCTGTTATGGCGGAGGTTGTTGGATTTAAGGAAAATAAAATATTGCTAATGCCTCTCGGTAGTATGGATGGAATTGGTCCCGGAAGTATTGTTGAGGCATCTGAAAAACCACTTTCCGTTAATGTTGGTCATAATCTTTTAGGAAGAGTTTTGGACGGACTCGGAAATCCTATGGATAACCGAGGTCCTCTTAACTGTTCCTTTGAGTATCCAACGAACAATGTTCCTCCGGATCCTCTTAAAAGAAGAAGAATTAGGGAAATTCTTCCTCTTGGAGTAAAACCGATAGACGGTCTTTTAACTATAGGCAAGGGACAGCGTGTCGGGATTTTTGCGGGCAGCGGTGTTGGAAAGAGTACTCTTATGGGTATGATAGCCAGAAATACTTCCGCCGATATTAATGTTATCGCCCTTATTGGCGAGCGAGGAAGGGAAGTTAGGGAGTTTATTGAAAAAGATTTAGGCGAGGAGGGACTTAAAAGATCGATACTTGTTATAGCCACATCTGATAAACCCGCCCTGGTAAGGCTTAAGGCGGCTCAAGTGGCTACGTCTATCGCCGAGTATTTTAGGGAAGAGGGAAATGATGTTTTACTTCTTATGGATTCTTTGACAAGATACGCTATGGCCCAGAGAGAAATAGGTCTTGCCACAGGCGAACCGCCTGTTTCGAGAGGTTATACCCCCTCGGTATTTTCCGTTATGCCTAAGCTTTTGGAGAGAGCGGGAACTTCTGATAAGGGTTCTATAACCGGCTTATATACGGTTTTGGTTGATGGTGACGATTTAACGGAGCCAGTTACCGATACGGCAAGAGGTATTCTTGATGGGCATATTGTTCTTTCAAGAAAACTCGCCAATAAAAATCATTATCCCGCTATTGATGTTTTGGCAAGCGTATCCCGTGTTATGAGCGATATAGTTACTCCAGAGCATAAAAGGGCGGCTTTTGAAATCAAGAAAACAATGGCTGTTTATTCCGACGCTGAGGACTTAATTAACATAGGCGCATATGTTAAAGGAAGTAATCCTGATATTGATTACGCCATTGAGAAACATCCTGATGTAATAGATTTTTTAACGCAAGCTACCGATTCAAAGGTTGAGTTCGACGATGTTATGCAAACAATGAATAATATTATGGGAACTTAAAATTTGAAAATAAGAAATTCAGGGCGAAGAGGTTTTTATTTAATTATTTATTGTCGGAGTGTGGTTATAGATGGCGGGATTTAAGTTTAGAATGGAAAGTTTTTTAGGGGTTAAAGAAAAAATTGAGGAACAGAAAAAACTCGATTACGGAAAAGCTCTTAAAAAACTTGATGAGGAAAAAAAGCTTCTTGAGCTATTTATCAATAAAAAAATGAGTATTATTTTAGCTATGAGAGACAGCATAAACTCAGGAATAAGATCCGCTGAACTTAGAAGATATAACGAATATATGAGCTACATAAAAAATAAAATTGAGGAACAGGAAACTGTTGTGAAAAGCGCGGAAGATTTTGCGGAGAGTAAACGAGTTGAACTTGTTGAGGCTATGAAAGAACGAAAAATGCTTGATGTTCTTAAAGAAAATGACAAGGCTGAGTATAATAAGGAACAGCTTTTAAAGGAACAAAAGATAGTTGATGAGATTGTGAGTTATCAGTATAATAATGTGTAATTCGCAATATAAAGTTATATATGGGAGGTTGCGAGGATGGCAGCTAAAACCAAGGCGGATGTTAATGAGGTTTCCGCTCCGGAGAATGAAAATAATAATGTTAATATAGATAATAAAGCGGAAAAAAAAGCCAATAAGAAAAAAGATAAGAAAAAGGGCAAAAAGAAAGGCAAGGGGAAAATAATTTTTCTTATTATATTACTGCTTATTGTGGGAGCCGCTGTGGCGGTGTTTGGCTTTAACGTTTTTAATTTGAGAGATGAGTATGTTTATCCAGTGTTGAGAGAGGTTCCTATCGTTAAGGAATGGATTCCAGCGGATGAAAACGCCGAGAAAGATGAATACAGCGATTTGACCAGAGAGCAACTTATTGTGCAGAATAAAAAACTCGCTTCTGAGAAGAAAGCACTCGAGGAAGATAAGAAATCTCTGACTGATAAAATTTCTGAAAATAATAAGGAAATTACAAGATTAAAAGAGTTTGAGGCAAATCAAACAAAATTTCAAAATGAAAAGGCGGAGTTTGATAAGAGAATCGCTGAAAATGACACTAACGCCTACAAAGATTACTATGAAAGCATTTATCCCGAAAATGCTGACGCGATTTACAGAGAGGTCGCGACACAGGAGGCGGCTGGTAAAGAACTTAAACAGTATGTACAAACTTTTGAGGGGATGAAAAAAGACGCTGCCGCTAAGGTTCTGGAAGAAATGATTGGAACTGATATGGATTTGGTTGTTCGTATACTTAATAATATAGGCGCTGAAAAAAGAGGCGCCATCTTGGGCGCTATGGAGCCGGCTAACGCTGCCGCCGCCGCTAAACAAATGGCGCCGGATGAACAACAATAATTTTTTAAGGAGGTGAAAAAATGGAATTGACAAAACTGCTTTTTAACAATTTAACGGTTTCAGGAAATAATATGAAAACCGCTTTTGACGGTTCAGCTAAGACCGAAAATAAATTTGAGAATTATTTGAGTGACGCTTCATCAAAGAAGAATGTAGATAAAGTTTCTTCTAAAAGCGACAATAAAAGTAATAACTCAAAAAATGACGTTAAAAATGCTGACAAAACTGTTAAAGACACTGATAAAAAGGTTGAGGAAAAAACAGGTGAACAAAAAACAGAAGATGAGAACACAGCCGATACTTCTACCGATAAAAAGATTGAGGACGGCAAAGAAGTTACAGATTCTGTTGAAAAAGAAAGTCTTATTTCTGAAAAGGAAAACGAATTGCAGGAAGATATAGCTGAGATTTTAGGTGTTGAGGTAGACGAGGTCAAAAATGTTCTTGAACAGCTTGGTATAAGTGTTTTTGAGCTTAATAATCCTCAAAAGCTTCTTGATTTTTTGCAGAAGGTTTTTCAGGCGGATATACCGTCAGATCTTTTACTTATTGATGGTATAAAAGATATGATTGTTCAGATTAAACAAGTTGTTGAGGAAAAAAACGTTGATTTTGACAATTTAATTCAAAATTTCCTTGATAATCAGACAGGACAGGAGAAAGAAGAGAATTTGACTGAGGGGAATAATGTTTTAAATTATAAAGAAACAGATATTGTTTCCGAAGTTAATGAGAATGTTTCTGATTTTGAGGAACAAGGTGTTAAACAAGGTGTTGTTTCAAACAGCAAAGAAAACGTTCCTTTGCGTGATAAAGGTAATGATGAGTTTTCAGAGGTTAAAACTGAAGATATTCAGGTGAATGAAATTTCTCCCATTAAAACTAACGAGAGCATGAATATGCAGAATAGTTTTAATCAGCAGAATTTTCAAAATAACAATATGAATTTTGAGAACAATTCTAATCTTAACAATGTAAATGGCATTAATTCTACTACATTTGATAACATCAATAAAGCGTTCAGTCAGGTTATTTCTAAAAATCAGGCTATGCGAAACGTTAATACCGCTGATGTGATTAATCAGATTATTGATAAATTTAAGGCGGGAATTGTTAAAGAAAATGTAACTCAGATTAAAATTACTTTAAAACCTGATTATCTTGGCGATGTAGCTCTTAAAATTGTTAGCGAGAACGGAATCGTTTCAGCACAGTTTACCGCGGAAAATCAAAAAGTTAAAGAAATAATTGAGGCTAATTTTAACAATCTTAAAAATATGCTTGATGAACAAGGCGTTCAAGTTGCCGCTTTGTCTGTTTCTGTAGGCGGGGAGGATTCTGAGAACGAGGAGCGACGCTTTGAGTTTGAGCAATCAAAATCCTCTAAAAGAATAGGTGATATTATCAATAATTCCACTGAGGAAGCAGAGGAAGAAAGCGCCAGCTATATTGACGAGGGCGATGTTCTTCAAACAAGTGTAAATTATACTGCTTAAAGGAGGTTATATATATGGCTAATACCAATAGTGTTGACAACAACGCGCTTTTTTATGATATTGAGGCAAATAAAAACAGCGCCTCTAATACAAGAACAAATAAAACTGGTTCTGACTTAGATAAAGACGCTTTCTTGAGATTGCTTGTTACTCAACTTCAGTATCAAGACCCGCTTGACCCTATGGACAATACAGAATTTGTTTCTCAAATGGCGCAGTTTACGGCTCTTGAGCAAATGAACAATCTTAATAACACAATGACAAATAGTCAGGCTTACGGTATGATAGGAAGAACTGTTTACGCTCAGGTTTATAACGAGAAGACTAACAAATATGAGGAAATCGGTGGTACGGTTGACTCAATTACGATTAAAAAATCAGGAGCTTATCTTAATATCGGTGATAAAGAAGTAGCTTATAACGATGTAAAAGAGGTTTATTCTACGGACGTTAATACAAGTATTGACAGAAAT
>CANOGI010000103.1 GCA_947565475.1 uncultured Eubacteriaceae bacterium | reverse complement strand
AAATGACTAGAAAATAAAAAAATAAAACAAATTAAGGAGCCTATTATTTTACTTTAATTTGTTTTATTTTTTTATTTTCTAGTCATTTTTTATTTTTAAGATACATTCTAAGTAAAATATTTTTATTTTTTTAATTTGTCATTATTTCCTTAATTCATCGTTCTATTGTTTTTAAAAATCCACGTTTTTATTTATAGCAATTCACAAAATTTCAGCATAAATTAATAAAAAAATTCCTTAACATATCAGTTTTTAGAACTTGTTTGTTCATTCTTTTATTGCTTTGCTATAAGATTGTATAAAATAAAAAAAAACTCTCATAATAAATAGCAACAAAGTTTTATGAGGAGGATTTTATGACTATTCCCAGCAAAAACAAAATTAAAAAACTTTTTTTTATCATAAGCTTATTTACAACCGCCATATCTTTATCGGGATGTAATTTTTTATCAAACTCAAAAACAATAGTAAGAATATCTCATTCTCAGTCTGAGACACACCCTGACCATTTGGGGCTTTTGGCATTTGAGGAATACGTAGAATCAAAATTAGGTGATAAATACGATATTCAAATTTTTCCAAACGAGATTCTAGGAGCGTCTGTAAAAGCGATAGAACTTGTTCAAACAGGAGCGATAGACTACGCCGTAGCAAGTACAGGAAATCTTGAGACTTTCGACAATATCTATCAAATCTTCAGTATACCTTATCTTTTTAAAAATGTAGAACTTTACCATAAAGTGATGGAAGATAAAAATTTTACAGACAACATATATACATCTACGGAAGCGGCGGGATTTGAAACTGTAGCGTGGCTTGACGCCGGAACAAGAAATTTCTACGCGACAACTCCTATAAAAACGCCTGATGATTTAAAAGGTAAAAAAATAAGAGTACAGCAAAGCCCGACAAATGTGAAAATGATGTCTGCTTTTGGGGCGGCAGCCGCTCCCATGAGTTTTGGAGAAGTATACACGGCGATTCAACAGGGAGTTATCGACGGAGCTGAAAATAATGAGCTCGCTCTTACAAATAATAAACACGGGGAAGTCGCTAAATATTATACTTACAATCATCATCAAATGGTGCCTGATATGTTAATAGCCAATTTAAGATTTTTAGACAGTCTTACCGAGGAAGAACGGCAAATATTTGACGAGGCAGCCGCTATATGCACCAAAGTCGAAAGAGAAAACTGGGATGTGCAGATAGAGGCGGCTAAGGCTCAGGCAAAAAAAATGGGAGTTGAGTTTATAGAAACGGATATAGAACCTTTCAGAAATAAAATTATTCATCTTCATGATGAAATAATCCG
Source organism: uncultured Eubacteriaceae bacterium (assembly GCA_947565475.1). Classification (GTDB taxonomy): domain Bacteria; phylum Bacillota; class Clostridia; order Lachnospirales; family CAG-274; genus MGBC114079. Next base: position 6,229 of record CANOGI010000103.1, on the reverse strand, counting down.
TGAAAATCCAAAACTTGAACCCTTATACAAAAGAATAGACGAAATAGAAAAGGAGATGTAAACATTGCAAAAATTTAAGTACAGTTTAAATAAGGCTCTTGAAATTATATGTATAATCATCTTCTCGTTTCTCATAATAATAGGTTCTTATCAAATCATAACAAGATATATTTTCAACTCGCCGAGTACTATATCGGAGGAGCTTCTCACATTTTCATTTACTTGGCTCGCTCTTTTGGCGGCGTCTTTAGTTTTCTCAAAAAGAGAACATATGAGAATGGGTTATCTCGCCGATAAATTAAAAGGAAACTCCTGGCACATATTAAATATTATAGTGGAACTTTTAATACTGCTGTTTTCGGCTCTGATATTAATATATGGAGGACTCTCAATAACAAAGCTTACAAAAACACAGATAACAGCGTCACTGGGAGTACCTATGTCCTATATATACTGTATCGTCCCAATAAGCGGAGCTTTAATTGTAATATATAACTTTATAAATATATGTGAATCCATATCGGCTATAAAATCAGGAAAAAAATAAAGGAGGGATTTTTTTGGAAACAGCATTATTTTCAGGCTTAATAATAGCAATAGTTTTAATAATACTGCTTTTAATGGGCGTACCGATTTCTGTTTCATTGGGAATAGCCTCAATATTCGCGATTCTCCCTATAATGAATTTTGAGTCAGCGGTTTTAACGGGAGCTCAGCGAATTTTCTCTGGAATATCCGTATTTACTCTTATAGCTATTCCATTTTTCATACTAGCGGGAAATATAATGAATAAAGGCGGAATAGCGCTAAGGCTTATAAATTTCGCTAAACTTATTACTGGAAGAATTCCCGGAGCGCTCGCTCACACAAACGCTATAGCGAATATGATGTTCGGCGCCATTTCTGGTTCCGGCGTAGCGTCGGCGTCAGCGATGGGGTCAATAATAGGGCCAATTCAAGAAAAAGAAGGTTATGACAGAGATTACTCAGCCGCTGTAAATATAGCGACAGCCCCAACAGGGCTTTTAATTCCTCCAAGTAACGTTTTGATTACTTACTCTCTCGTGAGCGGTGGAACATCGGTGGCGGCTTTATTTATGGCTGGATATATACCCGGTTTTTTATGGGGTTTCGCCTGTATGGTCGTGGCGTTTTTTATAGCGAAAAGAAAAGGATATAAAAATAAGGAAAGAACCTCTCTCTCTCAAGGTATAAAAATTATTCTTGAGGCAATACCAAGCTTGCTTCTTATAATAATTGTAATCGGTGGAATAATTTTTGGAATTTTCACAGCTACGGAAGGTTCCGTTGTAGCCGTGGTATATAGTCTTATATTATCATTTTGTTATAAAACCATAAAATTTAAAGACCTTTACACAATTTTCAGAACAAGCGCCGAAACAACGGGAATAATAGTATTTCTAATAGGAGTGTCAAGTATAATGGCATGGGTAATGGCATTCACAGGAATTCCAACCGCCATATCGGAAACACTTTTAAGTATAAGTGAAAATCCTATAATAATTATGCTTATAATAAATATAACTTTACTCTTCATAGGAACTTTTATGGACATAACTCCAGCAATATTAATTTTCACGCCAATATTTCTTCCCGTGTGTCAGCAGTTCGGAATGGATTCCATACAATTTGGAATAATGCTTGTGTTTAACCTGTGTATAGGAACAATAACTCCGCCCGTTGGAAATATCTTATTTGTAGGGGTAAAAATAGCCGGTACAAAGATAGAAAATGTTATAAAACCCCTGCTCTCCTACTATGGAGTAATATTTTTAATACTTCTTCTTGTAACATATATTCCGTCGTTAAGTATGTGGCTTCCAAAAATAATGGGCTATTAAAAAACTTTTTTGGTTTTTACAAATAACAGTTAATTTATAGTCGATTAACTTAAAAATAATCAATTTAAAGAGCTTAAAATCCTTTTCTCGCCATATTATATAATCATTTTAGACACAAAGACTACACAAACTAATTAAGCTTTCAAAAAAATTTTTATTCGCCCGTATATAATATCACCATAATACAATTTGACTATTTTTATAGTGGTTCACAAATTTTTAAAGAGAACAAATAAAATGATTTCTTGATATATTATGTTTTATTGAGACTCATAAATTCATTATTTTACTGTTTCGCTATAAATTTGACTATAATTCTCAAATACACAATGTAATACGTAATAAAAAATAATTAGTGAAAGAAGGTAGTATAAATGAAAATGACTTTAAGATGGTTCGGAAGCGGTCACGATTCCGTAACTTTGGAGCAAATACGCCAAATTCCGGGAGTAACTGGGGTAATAACAACTTTATATAATAAACAGCCCGGAGAAGTATGGAATCTCCCTGAAATTTTAGAACTTAAAAATGAGGTTGAGAACGCTGGACTTAAAATTGAGGGAATAGAAAGCGTAAATATACACGACTCAATAAAAACAGGTTCTCCCGAAAAAGATAAATATATAGAAAACTATATAATAACTCTTGAAAATCTCGCGAAAGCCGACATACATCTAATCTGCTATAATTTTATGCCTGTATTCGACTGGACACGCTCAAGCCTCGCCAAAAAAAGAGCTGATGGCTCAACAGTGTTATCTTATGACCAGGATTTAATAGATAAAATAAACCCTGAAACAATTTTTAATGAGATAAACTCAAATAGCAACGGATTTACAATGCCTGGATGGGAACCTGAGCGTCTTTCAAAAATAAAAGAACTTTTTGAGACGTATAAAGATATAACCTCAGAAAAACTTCTGGAAAACTTAATATATTTTTTAAATAAAATAAAAGACACATGTAAAAAAAATAATATAAAAATGGCTATTCATCCTGATGACCCAGCGTGGCCTGTATTTGGCCTTCCAAGAATAATAAACTCAAAAGAGAATATACAAAAACTTCTTGACGGCGTAAACGATGATTTTAACGGTTTAACACTTTGTACAGGCTCACTTGGCTCAAATCCTGAAAATGATATATGCGATATAATAAAAACTTTCGGAAAGCGTATATATTTCGCTCATATAAGAAACCTTATTCATCACTCAAAAGGAAAATTTGACGAGGCGGCCCACCTTTCCTCAGACGGTTCTTTCGATATGTATGAAATAATGAAAACTCTTTATGAAACCGGATTTAGCGGACCCGTACGACCTGACCACGGACGGGCCATATGGGGAGAAGTGGCAATGCCGGGATATGGATTATATGACCGAGCGTTAGGAGCCACTTATCTAAACGGGTTAATCGAAGCTATAGAAAAATCTTCCAAAAAATAAAAGGAGAAGCAAGATGGAATTAAATTTAAAAAATCTTGAGAACAAAAAATTTTGGGAACAAAAAGGCTATGTTCTTCCCAAATTCGATATAGACGAGGTTCATAAACAAACTAAAGTCTCGCCTCATTGGGTACATTTCGGGGTCGGAAATATTTTTCGCGCTTTTCCTGCCTCCATATGTCAAAATCTTTTAAATCAAGGCTTAATAGCGACAGGCATAACAGCTGTCGAGGGGTATGATTATGAGATAATTGAAAAATCAATGAGAAAATACGATAACCTCACAATAAATGTGACATTAAAGTCTGATGGCTCAACAAGTAAAGAAATAATTGCCTCTATAACAGAGTCTTTATGTATGACAAAAGAAAATGAGAAAGATATGGAAAGGCTCCGTGAAATTTTCAGGAATGATAGTTTAAAGCTAGCCTCATTTACAATAACGGAAAAAGGTTATAATTTAAAAGATAAAGATGGAAAATTCCTTAAAAATATAGAAAATGATTTTAAAAACCCTCCGTCAATAGCCGAAAGTTATATAGGTAAAGTAACAGCATTATGCTTTGAGCGTTTTAAACATAACAAATTGCCTTTAACTCTTTTAAGTATGGATAACTGTTCTCATAATGGTACCAAGCTCGAGAGAGCAATAATTGAGTTCGCCGAAAACTGGATAAAAAATGATTTTATCGAAAATGACTTTATTGATTATATAAAAGAAAAAATATCATTTCCATGGAGTATGATAGATAAAATAACTCCACGCCCCTCAGACGAGGTTTTAAAAATACTTCAAAGCGACGGTATAGAAAACATAGACCCCGTTATAACAGAAAAAAACACCTACACAGCGCCTTTTGTAAATGGAGAGGAAACCGAATATCTTATAGTTGAAAACGACTTTAAAAACGGAAAAATACCCTTAAATAAAAGCAATAAAAAAGGTGTTTTGTTTACCGATAAAGAAACCGTGGATAAAACCGAAAAAATGAAAGTTTGTACCTGTTTAAATCCTCTCCACACAACTCTTGCTATTTTCGGCTGTCTGCTTTCATACGAAAAAATATCTGAGGAAATGAAAAATCCCATACTTGTGAAATTAATAAAAAATTTAAGTGAAAAAGAAAGCCTGCCTGTTGTTATAAATCCAAAAATAATAGATCCCGTGGAATTTTTAAACGAGGTAATAACAGTCCGTTTCCCCAATAATTTTATGCCTGATTCGCCCCAAAGAATAGCTTGTGATACATCACAAAAATTATCAATAAGATTTGGGGAAACAATAAAAGCCTATTTAAACTCAGAAATTTTTGATTTAGAAAATTTAGAGTATATACCCCTTATAATAGCCGGTTGGCTCAGATATTTAATAGGATATAACGACAAGGGTGAAAAATTCGAGTTAAGCCCCGACCCTTATATAAAAACATTAAAACCTATTACAGATGAAATTAAATTTGGGGAAAATAGCAACATTGAAAAACCATTAGAAAAAATTCTTTCAAATACTTCCATCTTTGGATTGGATTTACACAAAACTTCCCTCTATCCAAAAATAATAAATTATTTTAAAGAATTAAACAGCGGTAAAAACTCTGTTATAAACACCCTGACAAAATATGTCTCTTAATTACAATCAAAATACTTTAAAAAATCAAAAGAAGACCAAATAAAAATTATTTCCGCAAGTCGAAGGAAAAATAGCATAACCATAGTCCTATACTAACCAACATTAACACAGCAAAAGATACTTTCGACCAGCAAACTTATTCGTTTTTAAGAAAGCACCGCGCAAAGAGGAAATAAAAATAATTTTTATCTTGCTGTCCTGTTCATTTTTAAATTAATTGACTTATATAGTGAACAAACTTTAAAAGAAGAAAAAAAATAATTTTACTTGCACGGCCTGCAAATTGCTAACCCAATTCGCCATCAGTCAACAATGCTTATGCGCACGTAAAACATTTTTTCCCACTTTTTAAGTTTGTTCACTATAATTATTTAAAAGATTTATTATTTGTATAGTTTCAACAACCGCCACGGGATTTTCAGACTCGTTCCAGCAAAAACATTACTATTTTCTGTTCAAAAATAATAAAATATGATATAATATATATATAACATACCATATATTTATTAATGTTGAGGAAAATATCTTATTTTTGTTGGGAGGAATAATTATGGAAAATAAATATGACGTAATAATAGTAGGAGCAGGTCCCGCCGGTATTTTCGCCGGTTATGAATTAACTTTGAAAGCCCCCCAATTAAAAGTTCTTTTAATTGACAAAGGAAATGATATTTATCATAGATCGTGCCCCATATTAAAAGGAAAACTTAAATTATGTCCGCACGCGGATTTAAAAAAAGATTACGCCTCATGCAGCCCTTCCTGTTCAATAACAGCTGGATTCGGGGGAGCCGGCGCGTACAGCGATGGAAAGTTTAACATAACCACCGAATTTGGCGGTTGGCTCTCAGACTATATATCAAATGAAAGTATTTTGGATTTAATACGATATGTTGACCAAATAAATCTCAGACACGGGGCGACAACCGCTCTGACAAATCCCAATACCGAATCAGTCCGCCTTATAGAAAAAAAGGTTTATGGAGCCGGCTTAAAACTTTTAAAAGCGAACGTACGGCATTTAGGAACAGAGAATAATATACAAATATTAAAAAATATTTTTGAATATTTAAAAAACAAAATTACAATGCTGTTTAAAACAGAGGTAACGACAATAATAACAAAAAAAGATAATAACGGCGAAAAAATAGATGGAATTGAAATTGAGGGCGGTGACAAATATTACGCTGAAAATATAATAATAGCGCCTGGGCGAGACGGCGCCAAATGGCTTGGACATATATTAAAAGAAAAAGGGCTCTCTTTGTACAATAATCAGGTTGATATTGGTG
>CANOGI010000102.1 GCA_947565475.1 uncultured Eubacteriaceae bacterium | reverse complement strand
GGCTATGCAAAGAGCTTTGATGCAGTACAGGCTTCCTAAAAATTATGAACTTGTTTTTGAGGCCCTTAAAAAAGCGGGAAGAACCGACCTTATAGGTTTTGACAAAAATTGTCTTATAAGGCCTAAAAAGAACGATAGCTTTTATGGGAAAGAAAAGAACGATAAGCATAAAAGCGATAAGTTTCCTAAAAAGAAAAAAACTATAAGAAACATTCATCATAAGAAGAAGTCATAAAAAAAGAATTTTAACCGACGGGAGTTTCTGTGTAACAAAAATTTAAGTAGTCTTGATTTACAGTATGTTTGAGAATTATTTTATAAGTAGTTAGAACATAGTAAATAATGGACAAGTTAGATAACCTACGGCAACTGACAAAGGAGTATGGCGTCTTTCAGTTGAGTAATTTATTTTTAAAAACAGAAGTTTCTCGACAGTCTATAAGGCTTAAATTGTGTATGCTTTATTTTTGGAATATTGCTGTGAAACGCGAGAATAACAGATAAAATAATTTTATGTGTTTTGTATAAATTTAATTGACCGAAAAAATTTTTTATGGTATTATAAAAACAGTATATAGTCAGTTTTTCTATTATTTTTAGAAGCTTTTTTGTTTTATTGTTAAAATCATTTAACCAACAGAGGAAGTCTTTTGCTTTTTAAGCGGGGGTACTTACTATTGTATTCAGGGGGAGTCAAAGCTCACTTTGAATACAAAAGCGAATACTTTCGCCGTCGGTTACGAGAATTTTTGTGTAACAAAAATTCGAGTAGTCTTAACCAATAATATTATTTAAAGATTTTTAGTAGAAAAACAGTTTAAAGAGTGGGTTTTTGGCTTGCTCAATAATTATACATAATTATAAGGAGTGAATGATTTAAAGAGAGATAAAAGTTATTTTGCTATTTATTATTTTGATAAGAATTTTTTTATGGGAGGTAATGTTAATGCTTAGAAAAATAGCTGCTTTGCTTATTTCGGCTACAATGACCTTGGGAAGTTTTCAGATTAATTCTGTTTTCGCCGCTGAGGCAAGTTCTGAGAAATCAAGCGAAGCTAAAACGTTAGGTAAAGTTGCCGCTTTTCCAGGCGCGGAAGGCGGTGGAATGTATGCTACAGGCGCGAGAGGCGCTTTTGATGACGGAGAGCAAATAGAAATTTATCACGTTACTAATCTAAATGACAGCGGCGCGGGGTCTTTCAGGGACGCCGTATCAAAAGGCAATAGAATAATCGTGTTTGACGTTTCAGGTTATATTGACCTTAAATCAAATATTAATGTCGGCGGAAAAGGCGGCAATCTCACTATTCTTGGACAGACCGCTCCTGGAGACGGAATTTGTTTCAGAGGGAACAATATCAAAGTTTCTGGTGAGAATATCATTTTAAGATACCTTCGTTTTCGTGTGGGCGACAAAAAGCTTGATGAAAGCGGAAAATTAGTTGATACCTCTACTCAAGACGGTCTTGAGGTAGTTGACGACACAAAAAATGTTATTATCGACCATTGCAGCGTAAGCTGGGGTACTGATGAGAACTTAACGGCATACGCTGTTAAAGACGTTACTATTCAAAATTCTATTATTTCGGAAGCCCTTAATCAATCTATTCATGACAAAGGTGAACACAGCTACGCCGCTATTTGGGGAGGCATAAATCTTACTGTTCACCATAATCTTATAGCAACTCATAAAAGCCGTAACCCTAAAATCGGAACTTCTGAGACTACGGCTATGACAGCGGGTTATAAAGATGCTGACACGGTTGTCGATATTAGAAACAACATTATTTATAACTGGGGTGACAAAGCTGGATACGGAGCGGAAAATGGGGCTGTTGTAAATATTATTAACAATTACTATAAATCCGGTCCGTCAACTCCTGACGACGGAAGCGTGGACAGAAATAAAAGAGCGAGGATTTTTGAGTACAGTGTGGGACAAAAATATCAGAAAGACTGGTCTGGAAAGGTTTACGCCAACGGAAATTATATTTACACAGACGATACCGATTCAGAGGGCGCAAAACAAGCTGCCGAGGCTGTAAACGCTAATAATTATCAAGCTGAGACAGGAGTTTATAAAGATCCTAAGTTTCCTAATATGATAAAAGAGGATTTAAAGGAGCCGAACCTTACATATTATAAAGATTATCCCATTGTAACGACGGACGCTCAGACAGCTTATGATTATGTGCTTGAGAACGCAGGGGCGACTCTTCCTAAAAGGGATAAAATCGATGAGAGAGTTATTAATAACGTAAAAGAAAGAACTGCTCCTAACACAAATAATGATGAGGGAGCGACGGCTCCTAACGGCGGTAAAAAGAGTTTTGGGCTTGTGGATTCTCCTGCTGACACAATTCCAAAAGGCGAGGAAAGCTATTATGACGACAGAGGGTATCCTAATTTTATAAAAGAAGAAAGAGGAGCCGATTTTGATAGCGATAGAGACGGTATTCCCGATGTATGGGAGGATAAAGCGGGACTTGATAAAAATAATCCTCATGATTCTTTAAACATTGGACCTAATGGGTATACATGGCTTGAGATTTACTCAGAGACAATAGGAAAAAATGAAATTGATGAGTCAATACACATTAATGACGTGAATACATTCGGCGGGAAAAGCCAAGCCAATATAAAATTTACTTTTAAGGACACAGATAATATAAAAATTATAGAGTTTTACAGCAACGGGGAACTTGTCGGAAATATTGACAGTTTTGACGGAGGAGATCTTCCAGCGGAGTATACGGTAACATTGCCATCGGGAGAAAATTATGTTACGCTAAAGAGAATTAATTCTGACGGAACATACGCTTTCAGTAATACGGAAATTGTTTACGTACATGAGGGTCAATATACGGGAACGGATTTTGATGTTACATCAGAAGATGGTGCCGTGGTTCTGGAAAGCGCCGGAAATTTTTATATGTACGCTAATAACGGAAAGACGGCTTCAGCCAGTAAAAATGGTGTTACAGGTGATTTCAGTTTCGCCGCTGACGTTTCTAAGATTTCCAATCTTATAGAGGGAGTGCAGACAGGCGTTTTGATTTCCTCGGGAGATAAGTTTATCAAAATTTACAGAACTTATGAAAATAAAAAACTTGTTTTAAAATCTGATAAAGACGGCGTTATTTCGGAAATAGCCACTATAGGTTCAGCAACTGTGGATCCTTATAAGGCTTCTATGATTAAGGTATCTAAAGTGGGAGACGATATTGTAATACAGACTGGAAACAGTTCAGCAACTCTTTTGGATATCATAAAGGCGTCTTATTCCAATGATTTCGGAAGCGGTAATCTTTCTGTTTCGGCGTATACCACGTCTGTTGAGGGAAAGGAGACAAGTTCTGTATTCAGAAATATTAAGTTTGTTGATTCTTCTCAAATTACAAGTCCTAAAATTAAGGTTCAAAATATTGTGAATAATCAAAAGCTTAGTTTTAATGAGGATATTTTGGTAAAGGTTACTCCCGACCCTAAAGCGGAGGTTAATGAAATCGCTGTATTTTTGGGAAATAATATTATAAAGGATATTTTTTATGAAGAGGGAATAAAAGAGGAAAAAGATATTACAATTCCCATAAGTTTCTCAAATGTGGCTGAGGGAGAGTTAAAAGTTGTTTGTTTTGATAAAAATTTAGGTCAGAGTCAAGATATCGCGGGGCAGGTTGTTGTTTCAGCCGATATTACTCCGTGGGAGATTGTAAATATTGGCTGTACGGAAAGTGACATACCATCATATGTTCAGGGCACTAAAGATTATACGTATAAACTTTACGCTCCTGATGGAAATATAAGCGGGGCATCTGACAAATACGGCTATATGTATCAAAAAGTCAGCGATAATATGAGGTTTTATTATAGATTGAGACCTAATTCCAGTAAAAACGCCGGTATTATGTTTAAAGACAGTCTTGACGCTGATGGAAAATCTTACTTTTTCGGTATTGAGCCAAACGCTGCGGCGTCGAGAGGTTATATATATGTTTTGAAAGCGAGAGAGGAAAAAGGCGGAGAATATAAGACCATTAAATCTCTTGAAACCATGCAGGATGACAAATATTTTATAATTATTGAGAAAGTAGGAAACAAGCTTAATGTATACAGAACCATAGGAGATAACAGAAATGAGGACTTTTATAAAACAAAAGAGCTTTTGGCTGAGATGGAAGTTTCTCTGGGCGATGAATATTATATGGGATTCGCCGCGACAAGCGGAGTTCCTGATATAGGCTGGACTGTTATAGAAAGCGTTGACAAAGAAATTTCGGGTTCTTATATATGGAATATGGATTATGGTCTTGACTGGTGGTGGCAGTATCCGGAGGACGAGAGTCTTGTCCCAGGGTGGACAACTGAGAGTATTGGAGGAAACGACACGGGTAAAATGGTTATTTCCGCCGATTCTGATTATACAGTCAAGGGAAATATAATACGAGAATACAGACTTGACAGCGGAGCTGTCGAAAGCGGATTTGATATTTTTATTACAGGAGAGAAACCTTTAATCAGTTTAAATCTTCAGACAGAATCGGGCCAAGTGTACAATGTGGAGTTTAACAGCGACAATATTGTTAGCGTGTGCGATAATATATTTAAAGTAGGGGAAGATGATTTCCAATATTCACGCTCTAACTGGTATAAGGTTAAGATAATTTCTGAAATTGGTTCAGGTAGCGCCGATATAACGCTTTGTGATTCTGACGGCAACGTTATAAGCGAGTTAAACAATATCTCTGCGAAACCTTTTACAAACTTAAAAACTGTTTATAACAAGAATATCTCTGTTAAACAGGGGTTCATTATCAGTCCAGCGGCTAATTCTCAGGGTGTATATTATATAGACAACGCTTATGTGTCTTTATTGAATGAGAGAGGCAGTCTCAGAGTCGCTGTTTCAGCCGCGGAGAAACTTAAAGAAAGCGATTACAGCGCAAAAACATGGATTGTTTTCACTGAGGCTTTAGAGAAAGCGAAAGAAGTTTTAGCTAATGAGGAAGCTTCCATAGAAGAAATTGAGGGGGCAAGAGAAAGCCTTGCGGGGGCTATCGCCGCTCTTGAGCCTATACAAGGGGATATTCCTATAGAAACGAAGTTTTGGAATTTCAGCGAGGATAGGTTTACAGCGTTATCAGCTAATCTTAACGGAACCAATACGGTTGACGGACTTACATTAATTTTTGATGGAAAATCATCGATGGACGATAAATCATTAACTTTTAGTGATGGAACGTCATTTACAAAAAGGCTGAAAGCGGGTGGAAGCGGAAGTTTAAGCTCAAAATGCTTTAAATTCACTGTTCCAGGAAAAGCTGTTATTAAAGTATACGCTACTTCCGCCAACAGCACAACAAGGAGATTAGCCATAACAGACGGAACAAATGAGCAGGTATACGAATTAACAGGCGCGGCGGATTTGGTTGCTGAATATACTTATGAGGGCCCAGAGCCTAGAGAAATTACGGTTTATGGAAAAGACGGTCTTAATTATTGCGGTATATCGTATACGGCGTACGATAGCGTTAATAAAACCACAAGAATTACCGAATATGACAAGGCTACTGGAATCGCTAAAATATATAACGGAACCGCTAATTTAAAGAATGCTGTTATCGGTATTGTTGTAACGGACAACAATGGAAAAGTTGTTGAGTTTAAAAAGAAAAATATAGCTGTTACGGCTCCTTTGGAAGAAGAGCAGTCTGTTGAAGTGGGCATAGCTTCTGAGAGCGGAAACGTTAAATTATTCCTTTGGGAAAGCCTTGATACAATGAAGCCATTAGGAAACTCTTTTAAAGTAGAGTAAAATATATTAACTATTAATTTGTGAAAAACGCTTTATTCTTTTGATTAAGAATAAGGCGTTTTTTTGCTGTTAAAAACATGGCGTTATTGTTCTAAAAAAAATTTACTAAAATATAATTTATATTACAAGGGTTGTTATAACCGAGATTATAAGTAATTTAACGTGAGTTCGGCAGAAATTTACAGTTAATGGAACATTTTTTATTCCAAAAAAGTTTCCAAACCTCCAAAAATGCTCTTTAAGAATAAAAACCTTGAGGCTCTGTCTTAAATTCCACAAACTGGTCAGTGCCGTTGGCTCTGCCAAAAGTCGGCTTACGCCGCCCGCACTTTTTTGCGGCATCTATTGAAAAAGGTTTGACAAAAACTTCTGAATAAAACTACATTTTGCTGTTATTTTTCATCGAACTCATATTAATTTAATCTTATAAAAATAGTTATAACGGATAACGCTGATGATATATTTGATAAGATATGTTAAAAAATACTTTTTGAAAAGGGGGACTTTTTATGAAGTCTTTTAAAAAATTTATTGTAGGTTATATGTGGGGGAAAATAAAAAAAATATTTGAGGATATTGATGATGAGATTTTTGAGTATGCTGAGGAAATAAGGATACGACTTAATAAGCCTTTATATATACGAGCGGGAACAAATGAGAGATTTTTAAATGAGAAAGGATTTTCAGATATACATATGGCTTATATGCCGACAAGAGAGGATATAAATGGAATTATGGAACTCATCAGCGGTTTTTCCGTTTACGCTTTTGAGGAGGAAATAAGTCAAGGGTTTATTCCGCTTCCTAAGGGCGTTAGAGTTGGGATATGTGGCAAGGCTGTTTTTGAAAATGGACAAGTTAAGACAATTAAAAACATTTCAGGATTTAATTTTAGAATACCTAAGGAAATTATCGGATGTAGTCAGGAAGTTATTGATTTTATAGCGTGTCCTAAAATTTTTCACACTCTTATCGTTTCTCCGCCTTGCTGTGGAAAAACTACTTTATTAAGAGATATTATAAAGAATTTAAGTGATGGTGTTGACGGAAAGTTTAATGGAGTAAATATTGGAGTAGCCGACGAGCGTTCCGAAATAGCGGGTACTTTTTTGGGAAAGCAGGAAAACGACCTTGGAAAAAGAACCGATGTTATTGACGGGGGAAAAAAAGAACAATCAATTTATATGCTTTTGAGAGCTATGTCACCCCAGGTGATCGCTTTTGATGAAATCGGAAACGCGGGTGAGGTACAAGCTGTGTGCGACGCCGCCAATTCAGGTGTAAAGATTATTTGCACAATTCATTCGGAGGATATTGATGATTTAAGAACAAGATTTATTTTTAAGGAAATGGAAAAAAGAAATATTTTTGAAAGATACATTGTTTTGAGCAATAAAAAAGGAGCGGGAACCATTGAGGGAGTTTACGACAAGGATTTTAGGAAAATAAAAAAAGAACTGTTATAAGGTTTTCGGGTATTTTACGTTTAAACAATCTAAAATTAACAAATTAGATAATTAAATATAATGATTGATATTTCTGGTAAATTTTATAAGATTTTTTAAATTAAATAAGATAACTTAGCAATGTGTATGTTTTGTGTTTTAAAATTTAACTGACAGAAGAAGTTTCCTGCTTTTTAAGCGGGGGTTAGTTACTCTTGTATTCAGGGGGAGTGTAAGCTCACTCTGAATACAAAGGCGAATACTTTCGCCGTCGGTTATGAGAATTTTTGTT
>CANOGI010000101.1 GCA_947565475.1 uncultured Eubacteriaceae bacterium | reverse complement strand
CTCGTGGTATAGTATGACTTGTAAGAAACACAAAGGGTTTTGAAACAATAACCGATAAATATTACAGTATTATTACATCTTCAAATCTTTATTGACTTAAAAATTTTACGGTGATATAATACTCTTTGTAAAAGAGGTGATATGCTTACACCTCTACACACTCAAAAAAATTCTTAAGGAGGAAAAATTAAAATGAAAAAGAAAATAGCGATTTTATTAGCAGCTGTTATGACAGCAACTATGGTGCCAGCGACTGCGGCTTTCGCGGATTCTTCAAACACAAGAAGTAAAGAAGTTTCAGTTAAAGACGGTGACTTTAACGATGAGGTTTTCTTGAGAATACAGCCAGGTGAGGTAGTGGAAATGGGAGATACCATTATCATTACTATCGCAAATGGTGAGTTTGACGAAGATGATATGAACGAGGCTAATGACAACAATCTTGGTATTGACAACTATCAGTATAAATTAGGTGATAAAACTTACCAGGATTTAAAAAGTGATTATCAGGGAATGGAAGGTTCTTTCACTTCTGACTTAACTATTTTCGACAACGTTATGAAAGAGGGAATGGACGAGTACAGAACTAACGAGCTTCCTTACCTCATCAGAAAAAACACAAAGAGAGAAATCGAGGTTGAGCTCTTCGCTCTTCCAGAAGCTTACGCTGGTGAGAACTGCTACGGTTATGGTAAACCATTATACAAAATCCCAATGCCTTTCACAGCTGACGGTACAGGCGACGTAACAGTTACAATCGACTCTAACGGAACAACAATCAGAGGCGGCACGAGCTATACAATCGGTAAAAGCGCTTCCTCAACAGGGGATACTACTACTACTATAGATGAGATTATGGTAGGAAGCGATGATATTAAACTTGGAATCATCACTATCAAAGAGACTGTTCAGGGAACATTTGAGCCTGGTAAAAAAGTTACTTTAAAACTTAACTCTGGTTTTGAGTTCAGAAATAAAGGCGAATTAAAAATTTCCGGCGGTATCAACACAACTGTTGGAACAGTAAGCGCGTCTGCTATTGACGAGGATACTCTTGAGTTCTATCTTCCAGACAAAATCGGTAAAGCTAAAGACGGCAAAACTGATAAACCTGGCGCGATCAAAATCGAGGGTCTTTGGGTAACTCCTGAGGATGACGACAACTACGGTGAAATCAAAGTTACTGTAAGCGGTAACGGCATTACTAAAGAAACTATTACTGTAGCTGAGAGAGGCGACTATGGTTTCACATTAAAAGCTGTTGAGGATCCTACAACTATCTACTCAGGACGTAAAGGTTATGAGACAAACATCGACGGAACAGCATGGAGCGATGTAGAAGGCTTAGACTTTGACGATGATGAGGATTACGGCAGATATATCTCTGAGGATGTAGCTAAAGAGTCTGATGTTGACGATTATGAGTCAGCTACATTCGAGTTCGCTGAAATTACAGCTGACAGCTGGAATCAGAACAGAAAACTTAAATTCAACGTTCCTGATGAAGTAAAAATCTACGGATTTGAGATTGATGAGGAAGAAGATTGTAAAAACATCGAGTCTATGGCTTCTATAACTAACGATGGTCACACTCTTGAGATAGACCCAGGCAGAGCTAAAGACGGAAGTATTAACAAAGACGACGCTTCTTCCTTCGAGGTAAAACTTAACTTATCAGTAGACGCTAACTACGAAGGCGACATCAAAGTAAACGTAGAGGGCGGCGGAATTTCTTCTGATGAGCTTGAGGAAGTTGTAATCGCTAAAGCTGTTAAACCTGTTACTCTTGAGACAAAAGCTACTGAGACTAACATGGGTTATCAGAAAGTAGACACTGCTGATATCGTTCTTACAGAAGCTGAAAGCGGTATCCTTGTTAAAAACGGTACAGTAA
This sequence comes from uncultured Eubacteriaceae bacterium, assembly GCA_947565475.1. Classification (GTDB taxonomy): domain Bacteria; phylum Bacillota; class Clostridia; order Lachnospirales; family CAG-274; genus MGBC114079. The sequence continues at coordinate 5,678 of CANOGI010000101.1, read as the reverse complement.
AAATAGCTATCGACTCTATCTACGGTGAGGAAGAGTTAGGTTTCGCTGATGAAGGTATAGATTATGAAATCGAAGGCGACCTTAAAATAAACAAATTCAAAGTATCTAAAGGCGCTATCACATTCAACGTTGACAGTGAGTCTACAGACGCTTCTAAAATCACTATCAAGAATGTGAAGATTGGAACTACTCGTTCAATACCTTATGGTAACTATGGTCTTAAAGTATACGGTTCAGCTCTTATCAACAACTACTCTGAAGGTGCTGTAGATGACGGAGAAGAGACTAACTGGGATGGAGATGTTCTCAAAGCTGAAAAAGGTCTTGGATACTTCGATGATAATGAGGCAATTAAATTTGCTGATTATATCAAGATGAAGACTGTAGCTGGTACTCTTGACAAAGTTGTTAAAGTAACTATCGGCGAGAAAACTATCATCGTTGACGGAGAAAGCTTCGATATGGACGTTGCTCCTTATATCCAGACTGAAAGCAGCTCTACAATGGTTCCTTTAAGATTCGTTATGATCGCTCTTGGTGTTGACTCTGACAGCGTTGGAAACTTCGACGAGTCAGGTAAAGTACAGTTTGACGCTAATACTAAGACTGCTACTATCTTCTTCGCTGCTGGTACTAACATGACTACTATTCAGTTTACAGCAGGAAGCAACATCATGAAAGTAAACGGCGCTGAAATCAACATGGAAAACGGCGTTAAAGCTGAAATCGTTGACGGAAGAATGTTCGTTCCTTTCAGAGCTATCGGTACAGCTATCAACGTAAATGTTGGTTGGGATGCTGATACAAGAACAGCAACTTACAACGCTTAATTAGTAAGTAATTATAGATTGATTAGTTAAAGTTCTTAATAATATAGCAATTTTGAAATCCCCCTCGCTTTGCGAGGGGGATTTTTTATGTATAATTTGTATTTATTATTTTACAGTTAAATTATTAAAAAAATGAACAAGCTCGGCGGATTAAAATCATTTTTGCTACTTAGCGTCAGTGGCATAGGTTTTAGGCTATGCTATTATTCCGCTGTCTTGCAAAAATAATTTTAAACCGCTGAGCTTGTTCATTTTTTTAATGGTTTGACTATAACTTAAAAAAGCAAATAAAATGATTTTTTGGCTTCTTTTAAAACTTGTTCAATGTATACCATATGAATTAACGTGAGTTCGATGAAAAATAACAGCAAAATGTAGTTTCGCATTATAAAATTTAGGGCAAGCCTTTGAAAAGGCCCTCCGGGTGTGGGACAGCGGTTCATGGCTTTAATCTTTTAAGTTGGTGCGAATGAGGCTCTGCCTCAAGGTTTTTATGCTTGAAGAGCGTTTTTGGAGGGTTGGATTTTTTTTGTCATAGAAAAAGGTTTCATTAACTATAAATTTCTGTCAACCTAACATCAATTAAGTTATGTATTGCTGGACTCTTTCGCCACAGCCTCAATATAGTGTATAACAGCGTTGTTTTTATCAGGGTATATTTCATAGTTTTTGTCAAACTCGTCAAATCGTATGGATTTTCTTCCGCCGTTTTTTGCTCTGTTCCAGAATTTTATTAAAACATCTATAGGCATATAAAAATATTTCTCAAAAATCTTAAAATGAACAAGAATGAAAGCGATTCCGCCCTGATTTTTAAAATCTATCATAAACTCTATCTGATGTTCGTGTATATTATGTATAGGGAGACTTTTTTCTCTTGTTTCTTTGGCGTCGAAGCAAATTGCCACTCCTTGAATTATTCCTATATAGTCTACGGTGCTTTTACTGTCAAAATAAGCAAGAGAAATACGTCCCGTTTCTTTTTGTATTTCTATTGGGGTTATAGGGGTGGGGATTTTTTGTATGAGTCCAAGTCCTTTTTGGCGGTAAATTTCATTTGTATAGTTTATGCTCTGCTCAAAACCGCTTCCCCTAAGACCTCTGCTGTTCCAGTATCCCATTGGCGGATTATCCTTTCATATAGTTCTTTATTGTCTGCCATACGTCGTCGGTCTCAAGCCCTTTTCGCCACGCCGCCACGCCGGCTATATCATATTTTTTTACAAGTTTAAGGCGCTCCTCAACGCTTTTATTATCCTCAAGCCACATTTTATATAAGGCGTTATTATAATTTATCTCAGCGTAATTTTGACCGTCTTCCTCACTCCAGTTAAATAAAGCGCCTTTGTCTGTCATCGCTTTTTTTCCCTCCGCCATTCCATAAGCCCGTGTCTCAATGCTTCCATTATCGGTTTCCTTCCATATACGAGTGTAGAATGGTATTCCTAAAAGTAATTTTTCGGCGGGAACCCCTGCTTCTTCCGTCAATGTAATAGATTCTTCAGACCATTTTTTTGTAGCTACGGAACCACTGGTTTCAGAGCCTTCTGTATGCTCGTCATAACCCATTACCACGAAATAATCCACTATTTCCCCAAACTCGCCGCGATTATAATATGAACTCCACGGTCTTGGGATATACACATCGATTGAGAGAGTTAAGTTAATATTATTTAGAGCGGCGGATAATTCCCTTAAAAATTGTGTGAACTCACGCATTGAGTCGCTGGGGATATTCTCAAAGTCAACGTTTATCCCGTCAAGGTTATATTGCTTAGCCAAAGTCAATATACGGTTTATAACTTTTTCTCTTGTTTTAAAGGATTTTACAACGGCTCTGCTGACTTTTGAGTTAAAATTATCAGTTATTAATCCCCACACTTTTATTCCCTTTTCATGGGCTGAGGCCACGTAGTCCTCATCGGCTATAGAGATTATCTCACCGTCGCTTCCGTTTTCTGTTTTATTAAAAGAAAACCATGTTGGAACAATAGCGTCAACTCCGGTGGGGATTCCATTTTCTATGGAGTGGAAATTAGCGGTTTTATTCGTGATTTGGTCAAATAAAATAACGGGCTTACCTTTCACGGAAAGGGTTTGAGACGGCATCGGCGTCTTTTCCGTATAGGGCAGGGCGGTTTTATTTTTTATATTGTCACGTGACGTATATCCAACAAAACCGTCGGAAGTCGCTATTTTAACAAGCTCGTCCTTTTCCTCATATATTGATACATAATCTCCTTCCCTTGCTTTTATATTAAGAGAGTTGGAGTTCTCGTCAGTTAAGGTGTCGTTGTCTACTATAATTCCGGAAAATCTCTCTTTTTCCGTAGTCTCAATGATTATGGATTTATTTTTTTCGGAAAAGTTTATAGAAACAGGATAAAATCTTTCGATTATCTCACCTGATATGTAAATTTCATTTTCTGCCGCCTCTGTCTCTTTACATATAAAGGCAGGTTTGCCAAATTCTGTTTTTTTGCCGTTTACGTAATAAAAGTTTTCGTTTAATGTAAATTTAGCCCCTTCCGATTCTGTAGCTATACTTAAAATTTTATCGTTGTAATCATATAATATATTATGTCCAAGATTAGAGAACACAAATGAAATGGGAATATAAACGCTGTTTTCCTTATAAATAGGGTCAAAGAGGCAGATTGCTTTTTCTCCGTCTATATATATTTTTTTGGCGAGGATATTTTCTTCAAAATATTTTTCTATGTATGCCGAGCTTTTTAAAATTTTCCCAGACAGTAATAAATAAGCGGAAAAACCACCGCAAAGGAGTATAAGAAATAAAACGACAACCAATTTAATCGTTTTTTTCTTCTTATCTTTTTTATACCTCATTTGGCGCAGTTTTTGACGTTTTTTTATTTCCTCGCTTATTGAGGACATTTCTCTCTCATTATTTTCTCCGTATATGTTAAAAGTGTTTTTTAAATCGGGTGTTTTTTTATCTTCAAACTCATTATTATTATCTTTTTCGCTCATAAAATTCTCCTTAATAAGGGTGTTAATGTTTTATATACTATTTTATTATACAACAATTATTGAGATTGAACAAATGTTTTTGAGATATTTTAAGATATTTTTAAAAGTTTTTTAATTAAACTATTGCGCTTCCAGATTTTTTATGATATAATGTATTTCGTTGTACGGGTTGTTTCCCGTGCGTCCTTGCTCTCTTTATTATTTTTTGAGGGCCAAAGTCCAAAAGGAGGTGTAATAGAATGAATAAATACGAACTTGCTGTAGTTGTTAAACCAAACTTAGACGAGGAAGCTTTAAAAGCGGAGTTTGACAGTGTAAAAGAACTTATCGAGAGATTTGGCGGTACTGTTGAAAAAGTCGATGATTGGGGAAAACGCAGACTCGCTTATGAAATTCAGAAAGTGAATGAAGGCTTTTACAGCTTTTTTACTTTTAGTTCGGAAAACAATACGCCGAACGAAATTGAGAAACGTATGCGTATTAAAGAAAATATTCTTCGTTATTTAATTGTTCGTCAAGAGGCTTAAGAGGTGATATTTTATGAATAAAGTTATTTTGATGGGCCGTCTTACAGCCGATCCGGAGGTGAGATATTCCCAAAGCGCCGAGCCTTTGGCGATTGTCCGTTTTTCTGTCGCGGTAAACAAAAGGTTTAAGCGGGACGGAGAGCCTGACGCTGACTTCATTAATTGTGTCGCGTTTGGTAAAATCGGGGAATTTACAAGTAAATATTTCAAAAAGGGTATGATGATTTCTCTTGTCGGAAGATTGCAGGTAAGAAACTGGGAAGATAATAATGGTCAGAAAAGAGTAAGCACGGAAGTTGTCATTGAGGAGCAGTATTTTGCCGAAAGCAAAGCGGCTTTTGAGTCAAGAAGAGTTTCAGCTCCGGCGCAGAGCCAGCCGGCTCCAGCGCCCGTTTCTGAGCCAGCTTCTACAGATTCTCAGCCTGACGGGTTCTACAATGTTGAGGACAGTGTTGACGACGATGATTTACCCTTTTAATATCTATAGAGGCGGTTTTTCGTACGCTATAGCTTGCTAAATAAAACTTTAGCTTATTCCTATATATGCCTGTTTTTTTTTGAAAGAACGTGAGAAAGGCTTAAAACTGAGTATATCGCAAAGAGTCAAAGGGACAAAAGTTCTAAGGTTTTAAGTTAGTGTATATGGAATAGTTCTTTATTTAACCAATTTCAAATAAAAATTTATTTTTAGTGTGGTTGTGTTATTTAAGTTGTGTTTACAGACGGCGATTGTATATCGCCGTCACATATTAAATAATGCTGCCGTTATGTAATATTATTGTGGTTGGTTTTATAAAGGTGGCTTTTTCTTTTAAATAAGGAATGAAAGCGCCGAGATTTGATTTTAAATTGAGTGATGGACGTGGTTTTTACTCAATTTTTTATAATTTTTATGTAAGGAGGTTTATGGTATGATTAATAAGAAACGTGGAAGAAGAAAAAAACGTATTTGCGCTTTCTGTGCTGAGAAAGTGAATACTGTTGATTATAAAGATATTTCTAAACTTAAAAAGTTTGTTTCTGAAAGAGGAAAAATTCTTCCAAGAAGAATTACTGGAAACTGCGCTAAACATCAGAGAGTTCTTACAGTCGCTATTAAGAGAGCGAGACACGTCGCTTTAATGGCGTATGTACAGGATTAAGATGATTTAATTATAAAAGTGGGTGTGAAAAAGTGAATTTTTCACACCCACTTTTGCATAAAATATATCCATTTCCCGCAAATTGTTTAATGAAGGAATCAGCCATGTTTTTTCCGCGCCAAAAACCGGCGCGAAAAAAAGTTCCTGTCCTCAGACGAGCAAAGCCCGCCTTGCGGATTTTAGCC
>CANOGI010000100.1 GCA_947565475.1 uncultured Eubacteriaceae bacterium | reverse complement strand
TTTGATTATAATTATAGTGAAAGAATTTGAAAGGAATCAAAAAAATAATTTACTTGCACGTGCCGCAAAGTGCTCCGCGATTTGCTTATTGCCCAGCAGTGCTTACGCACATGTAAAATATTTTTTTGACTTTATTAAAGTTCTTTCACTATTATTAATCGTCATAGCCTTTTGGATTGTTAATGTGCCAGTTCCACGCTGTTTCTATTATTTTATCAAGAGAGTCAAATTTTGGAGACCATTTGAGCTCTTTTCGGGCTTTTTCTGATGCTGCCACTAAGCGAGACGGGTCTCCCGCTCGCCTTTTTTCTATCTCGACAGGAAAATTTCGTCCAGTGATTTTTTTTGCTGTGTCGATAACTTCTTTTACGGAGAAACCTTTTCCGTTTCCTAAATTGTATATTCCGCTTGTCATTGTCTCGGAAAGCTTTGAGAGAGCTTTTATATGAGCGTCGGCTAAATCTGTCACGTGAATATAATCCCTTACGCAGGTTCCGTCTAAAGTGTTATAGTCATCTCCGAATATAAACATTTTCTCTCTTATATTTAACGCTGTTTGTAAGGTTATGGGAATAAGGTGGGATTCGGGATAATGGTCCTCTCCTATTTTTCCACTTATATGCGCCCCAGCAGCGTTAAAGTATCTTAGGGCGACATATTTTATTCCGTAAGCATCGTCAGACCATTTTAACATTTTCTCAACAGCGAGTTTCGTCTCCCCGTAAGGGTTTGTGGGAGATGTAATACAGTCCTCGTCTATTATATCAGTGTCAGGCTCGCCGTAAGTCGCGGCGGTTGAGGAAAATACTATTTTATTAACGCCGAATTTGTTCATAGCGGATAAAAGTCTCAACGTTCCGTAAACGTTATTCTCATAATATTTGAGAGGCTTGTTTACGCTTTCACCGACAAGAGAAAAAGCGGCGAAGTCTATTACGGCGTCGATTTTATTTTCACTGAAAACTTTATCCGTGACAGAATCGTCACGCAAGTCTCCGACATATAGTTTGGCGTCTTTGTGTACGGCGGCTTTATGTCCCTTTACAAGGTTATCAAGGACGACAACGTCAAAACCTCTTTCTATCAACTCATAAACGGCGTGGCTTCCTATATAGCCGGCGCCGCCCGCTACAAGTATGCTCATTGTTCTCCCTCCTTTATTGTGTTTACATCGATAATCTCAGAAAAAGAGTTTTAACCGAGACAAAATAGGCGATTACGTTTATATATCCCATAAACGGGTAAGTTATATGTCATTTAGTTCGTCGTAAGTTTTGTCGCTTATTATATATCTTGGACGATGTTTTACCTCCATATAAATTTTACCTATATACTGACCAATTATACCGATTGATACTAATTGTATACCTCCTATAAAGCAAATTATACAAACTGTTGACGCCCAGCCTGTTGAAGTTGAGCCGGAGAGCGCCTCAACTATAGCCCAGATTATTCCTATAAAGCTTATCGCCGCCACGATTAATCCAAAATTTATTATAATTTTAATAGGTTTTGTGGAAAGGCTCGTTATTCCGTCAAAAGCGAGAGCAAGCATTTTACTTAAAGGATAATGACTCTCCCCCGCTATACGCTCGTTTCTCTCATATTCCACTGTGGTGCTTTTAAATCCCACAAGGGGAAGCATTCCTCTTAAAAATATATTTACCTCTTTAAATTTGGCGAACTCGTTTAACACCCTGTTGCTTATCATTCTGTAATCAGCGTGGTTGAAAACGACTTCCGCCCCCATTTTAGATAAAAGCTTATAGAAGCTTTCCGCGGTAAACCTTTTGAATAAAGTATCTGTATCACGCTTTGAGCGAACCCCGTATACTACCTCGTATCCCTCTTTATAGGCGTCTACCATTTTATCCATGGCGTTTATGTCATCTTGCCCGTCGCAGTCTATGCTTATCGTTATATCACAGTTATTTTTGGCTTCCATAAGACCCGCGAGAACAGCGTTTTGATGTCCTCTGTTTCTGCTTTGTGATATTCCTATGAAATGTTTATCTGATTTGGCGAGATTTTCTATTATTTCCCATGTTTTATCCTTACTTCCGTCGTTTACGAACATTATTTTACTTTCGTCGGAGATTTTATTCTCGGATGAAAGTTTATTTATTTTGTCAAGGAACATTTTTGAGGTTATGGGAAGTACCTCTTCCTCATTATAACAGGGAATAACTATTATTAATTTAGGAGGCATTTTTAACAGTCCTTTCTTAGTATCAGCGTGTTATAAAAGTTAAAAAAGCTACACAGAGATTAGAAAAAAATACGATAAAAAAATAAGTTTTATAATCACCTGTTTTTACTATTTTGTAGTATTTGACCTATTTTTTAACACACTGTTTGTATTTCTTTTGATTATAAAATAATCAGACCATTTTGTCAATAATCACGGTTTTTTATATATGAAAATCATTTTTTGATATTTTAAGAGAACACAAAGGAAAACAGGTCGTTTCTTAAAAATATAAAAAAATTTTAAATAAAGTCTTGACATATTTATTCATTAGTGATATTTTTATATTAGATGTTAGCACTCGATGTTAATGAGTGCTAACAGAGAAGTGTTCTTAAAAAGGGCGTGATTAGAATGATTCTTAATGAGAGAAAAATAAAAATTTTGGAGGCGATTATAAACGATTATATCGCCACGGCGGAGCCTATCGGCTCAAGAACTATCGCCAAGAAATATGATTTGGGGATAAGCAGCGCCACGATAAGAAATGAGATGAGTGACCTTGAGGAGCTCGGTTTTATTATACAGCCTCACACATCTTCGGGGCGGGTGCCATCGGACAGGGGATACAGGCTTTATGTCGACAGGCTTCTCCGTTTTAGGGAGCTTACTGAAGCGGAGTCGAATTTTTTAAGAAGTACTGTCGCTCAAAATATTGACCATATAGAGTATCTAATGCGGCAGACCGCGAAAGCCCTCACCATGCTTACCAATTATACGACGGTTGTGAGCGAGCCTAAGTCCCAGGAGGTGAAAATAAAGCACGTACAGGTGATACCTTTTGACGATACTTCTGTAATCACCGTTGTCGTAACGAACAACAAAGTAGTTAAAAACAACGTAATTAAAGTAGATCACGCTCCGGATACGGATATTTTAAATCAAATCTCAGGTATTGTGAACAAGGCTTTTAAAGAATTCTCATTTGAGGAAATTGTGTCAAAGAAAGCCTATTCTCAATTTTTAAACTCGCCTTACGGAAAGCTTATTGACGACGTTTTTGTCTCTGTTATAAAAACGGTGGGACAGGAAAGAGATATGCAGGTATATACAAGCGGTGTGAATAATATACTTGATTTTCCTGAATTCAGCGACATTGACAAGGCTAAATCAGTTTTTAAGGCTCTTGAGGAAAAAGATATGCTTATCAATATTCTTGAGGGCGACGGAAGCCACTCTGACTTTGGGAATATTAAAATTCTCATAGGAAACGAGAATTCTTTAGAACAGCTTAAAGACTGCAGTATTATTAAAACAGATTATAAATATGGCGAGAATTCTTATGGAAGCATCGGAATAATAGGTCCCACAAGAATGAATTACGCTCAAGTTATTCCTGTTTTAAGCAGTATTGTTGAAAGTATAAATGATGTAATTAAGGCTTTTTCCGACGGATAAAAGGTTTATTTACGGAAAGGAGACGTTTATATAGATGAAAGAAAACGAGAAAGAAATTAACGACGATTTAACAAACGAGGAGGAACTTTTGGGTGAGGAAAACGACGCCCAAGAGGAGGGCGCTTCTGAAAGCGAGGAAAAAGCCTCTGACGTTATTGACGAGAAAGCCGAACTTGAGAAAAAGGCCGCCGATTATTTAGACAGGTATCAAAGAACTTTAGCGGAATTTGATAATTTCAGAAAACGCACGTCTAAAGAAAAGGCGAGTATGTACGACGACGGTGTAAGGGACTCCGTTCTTAAACTCATTCCGGTTATTGATAATTTTGAGAGAGCTGTTTTAGCCGTTTCTGACGAGGAAAAGGAAAGCGGTCTTTACAAGGGTATTGAGATGGTTTTAAAACAATTTACCGAAATTTTAGGTTCTCTCGGCGTTAAGGAAATTGAGGCGGAGGGAAAAAAATTTGACCCGAATTTTCATAACGCCGTAACGCACATAGAAGATGAGAATTTTGGGGAAAACGAGGTATGCGCCGTTTTGCAGAAAGGTTATATTTGCAGGGACAAGGTAATAAGGCCGAGTATGGTGCAGGTAGCCAATTAAAATTATAAAAACTAAATCGAAAGTAAAAAATATTTTACGAGAGTGACCGCAAAAGTCTCAGCGAAAGGCGTTTTTAAAATAAAACGACGAAAGTGGAAAGAGGATATTAAGACAATTTGAGAAATTTTAAGTAAAATAAGTTTTTATTAATCGCTTAAATTGGTTATTATATAAAAGACAAATATTGTTAAACGCAAAATTTAAGTATACTGTTATTTATATTATTTTATTTTTTGGGAGGAAATAATAATGGGAAAAATTATTGGCATTGACTTAGGTACCACAAACTCTTGTGTAGCTGTTATGGAGGGCGGTCAGCCTGTTGTTATCGCTAACAGCGAGGGTATGAGAACAACACCGTCTGTTGTTGGTTTCACAAAGACCGGCGAGAGGCTCGTTGGAGAGACGGCCAAACGTCAGGCGGTTACAAACGTTGACGGTACTGTTATTTCTATTAAACGTCACATGGGTTCAGACTATAAATTCGCTTATGACGACAAAAAATACTCTCCTCAGGAAGTTTCGGCGATGATTTTACAAAAGCTTAAAAAAGACGCTGAGAGCTATATAGGCGAGGACGTTAAAGAGGCGGTTATAACTGTTCCGGCTTATTTTACGGACAGCCAGAGACAGGCGACGAAAGACGCTGGAAAAATCGCGGGACTCGATGTAAAGCGTATTATTAACGAGCCTACCGCGGCGGCTTTGGCATATGGTCTTGACAACGAGAAAGAGCAGAAGATTATGGTTTACGACTTGGGCGGCGGTACTTTTGACGTTTCGATAATAGAGATAGGCGACGGCGTTATCGAGGTTTTAGCCACAAGCGGAAACAACCACTTAGGCGGAGACGATTTTGACCAGAGAATTATTGATTATCTTGTTTCAGAATTTAAAAAAGCTGAAAATATGGATTTAAGCGCCGACAAGATGGCTATGCAGCGTCTTAAAGAGGCCGCGGAGAAAGCGAAAAAAGAGCTTTCCACAACGACGACAACCAACGTTAATCTCCCGTTTATCACGATGAATCAGGACGGCCCCAAACATCTTGACGTAACTATATCAAGAGCGAAATTTGACGAGCTTACTCACGACCTTGTGGAAGCTACTTTAGGTCCTGTTAAAACGGCTTTGTCAGATGCTGACCTTACGGCTTCTGAACTTGATAAAGTTCTCCTTGTCGGCGGTTCCACAAGAATACCAGCCGTTCAAGATGAAGTGGCTAAAATTACGGGAAAAGAACCTTTTAAGGGTATAAATCCTGACGAGTGCGTGGCTTTAGGCGCTTCTATTCAGGGCGGAAAGCTCGCCGGAGACGAGGGCGCCGGAAGTATTCTTCTTCTTGACGTTACTCCTCTTTCTCTCGGTATTGAAACGGCGGGAGGCGTCTCAACCGTACTTATTCCGAGAAACACAACTATACCGACTAATAAAAAACAGATTTTCTCAACTTACGCTGACAATCAGACGGCGGTTGATATAAATATTGTACAGGGAGAAAGGCCATTGGCTAAAGACAACAAGTCTTTAGGGCAGTTCAGACTTGACGGAATCGCTCCGGCTCCAAGAGGAGTACCTCAGATTGAGGTTTCTTTTGACATCGACGCCAATGGTATTACAAAAGTTTCGGCGAAAGATTTGGGAACAGGCAAAGAACAAAACATTACTATTACGTCAAGCACTAATTTAAGCGACGAGGAAATAGACAGAGCGGTTAAAGAGGCGGAACAGTACGCCGAGCAGGACAAAAAGCGAAAAGAGGCCATAGACGTTAAAAACGAGGCGGACAGTTTGATTTTCCAGACTGAGAAATTATTAAACGACGAAAATCTCAAAGATAAAATCACCGACGAGGACAAGAACAAAATTCAGGGAGAAGTCGAGAACCTTAAAAAGGTTACGGAGGGAATGAATTCCGACACAATGTCCGAAAGCGACGTATCAACGCTGAAAACGGCTACAGAGGCTCTCTCAAAGGTTGTGAACGATTTTACCACAAGATTGTATCAGCAGGCGGGCGCCCAGGCTGACCCTAACATGAATATGGGCGGGGACCAAAACGCCGGCGGCGGAAACGACGATGTAATTGATATGTAAAAGTTTAATCATTTTCTGAGAACTCCGCTTCTTTATTGGCTGTAAAAGAAGCGGAGAACTTTCAAGTTATGGTTAATGGGCTTGAAAAAATCGAAAGAATTTTCAGTTGTTAAATTTCTCTGTTTAAGTTTACTGATAAAAAATCACTGTAAAAGATAGGAGGTAAACTTGAACAGATTTTTAAGGAAAAAATACGGCTGATAAAAGCTTGCGGAGGTTTGGAGGCACAGCCTCCAAAATTTTTGTTTAACCGACAGAGGAAGTCTCCCGCTTTTTAAGCGGGGAAACTTACTCTTGTATTCAAGGGGAGTGCAAGCCAGGTCGCAAGGGCGACAAGCCTTATTCTGAATACAAAGGAGAATACTTTCGCCGTCGGTTATGATAATTTTTATTATAAGAAAATTCGGGTAGTTTTGACTGTTTATTAACTTATATATTCTATGTATTCAGGAAATTATTTTATTGTTTTGCTATAAAAATTTTGCGAATTGCTATAAGGCGGTGAGTTGTTTGGCAGGTAAACGAGATTACTATGAGGTTTTAGGCGTGGATAAAAACGCGGGGGATTCGGATATTAAAAAAGCGTACAGAAAGCTCGCTAAAAAGTATCATCCCGACGCCAACCCAAATAATAAAGAGGCGGAAGCGAAGTTTAAAGAAGCGGGAGAGGCCTATGAGGTTCTAAGTGACAAGGACAAGAGAGCGGCGTATGACAGATATGGGCATTCCGCTTTTGAAAACGGCGGAGGCGGCGGAGCCGGAGGCTTCGGAGGGTTTTCCGGCGGTATGGATATGGGCGACATTTTTGAGAGCTTTTTCGGCGGAAGCGGATTCGGCGATATTTTCGGCGGAGGCGGAAGGCGTAAAAACGGGCCGAAAAGAGGGGCCGACGTTCAGACAAATATACGTATTTCTTTTGAGGAGGCTATGTTTGGCACAGAGAAGGAAATATCTTTAAATGTTACGGAAAGCTGTGATACGTGCAAAGGTACAGGGGCGAAGCCGGGGACTGTCGCTGAAAACTGTAAAAAGTGCGGGGGCTCGGGACAGGAAAGCGTTGTTCAACAGACTATGTTTGGTACGATGAGAAGTACAAGACCTTGTTCTGTATGCCACGGAGAGGGCAAGATTATAAAAGAGCCTTGTCCTTCTTGCAGAGGAAAAGGAAAAGTCAGAAAGAATAAAAATGTTAAAATATCTATTCCCAAGGGAATTGACAACGGTCAGAGCATAAGAA
>CANOGI010000099.1 GCA_947565475.1 uncultured Eubacteriaceae bacterium | reverse complement strand
GGCTACATCCGCCCCCGTATACCCCTGTCTTGACGGAAGAGACGAGTATTTGCTAAAAGTAGACGATACTCTTGCCTGGGCAATCATAGCTAAAATCATAGCCGGTATTATAATAAGCATAGTCGGGTCAAAAAATCCATATCCAAAACCGCCCATTCCCATACCATCGTAATATCCGCTTACTTGTCTAACAAGCATAAAAGCGCTGTTTATGTCTAACATAAAAAAACCTCCTTTTAAAATCGTTACTCGTAAACCCTTAAAAATTTACGTAAACGTTTGTTTAACGTTAAAAATAACTTTTAACATAAATACCCTTTAATAAAATATACGAATATATATTTTATAAGTTTTACTATTAATAAAATGTTTACAAACATACCCTATTCAAGCAAAGTTTTAATTTCAACGCTATGCCCTCTCAGATAATCGGAACAACTCATTTTTTTACCGCCTTTCGCCTGCGCCTCGGTAATAACGAGAGCAGAATCGCCAGTTTTCACGACAAAACCTTTTTTAGGTAAAACTCCAATAACTGTGCCCGCTTTTTCCATACTTTCAGCACCCTCTGAAAATTCCTCAGCGTTCCATATCTTAAATACTTCCCCATTTAGCAGAGTATATGCGCAAGGTGTAGGATTTAATCCTCTTATAAGATTTAAAATTTCACGGGAATTTTTATTCCAATCAATTTTTCCAAATCCCTTTTCAATTTTTTTAGCATAGCATGAGAGACTGTCATCCTGTTTTTCCGGCTTCGCCTCGCCTTTCTCAATAAGGTCTATAGCCTCTATTAAAGCCGCCGCCCCCACCGGAGCCATTTTATCATATAAAGAACCGTACGTTTCGCTATCATCAATATAAATTTCTTTTTTTAAAATCATATCGCCAGAATCAAGACCTTTTCCCATATACATAATCGTGACTCCCGTAACTTTCTCCCCGTCAATAATAGCTCTTTGGATAGGAGCCGCGCCTCTGTATCTCGGTAAGAGAGAACCATGAACGTTGATACAGCCATACCTTGGCATATTAAGAACTTTTTCAGGTAAAATCTGTCCATAAGCGACAATGACAAAAATATCAGCCTCAAATTTCTCAAGTTTGGATATAAACTCATCATCTCTTATCTTTTCAGGCTGAAAAACAGGTATGTTGTTTTCAACAGCAACATCTTTAACAGGAGGAGAAAGCATCTTTTTCCCTCTTCCCTTAGGTCTGTCCGGCTGTGTAACAACTCCCAGCACACTATGTTTCTCAATAAGAAGCTTTAAAGTAGGAACAGCGAATTCAGGAGTACCCATAAAAATAACTTTCAAAGAAATCACCTCATAAATAAAACTAATATTATAAAATAATCTATATAACGTATTTTTTAGTTTTCATATTAAAATTATTATATAAATCCTCAAGTAAGTCAATAGAAAAAACAATATCTGAATTTATATTATCATAAATAATCCTATACTTGTAATCTCCAAAAAACAAATCGCTTTTTTTTATAAATTTAACGCCTATATTACTGTCTAAATATGAATAATGATAAAAAGCTCTTTCAAAATCGAAATCAGTATCTTTCTCAAAAAAAATAAAATGAGAAAACTTATTCTTTAAAAAATCAAGTGAAACCATACAATTACTTCCAGCATCATAAACCCCGCCGTTTTTTATAAAGTAACATTTTTTATTTTTAAACTCAATTTTATTAAAACACTCTCTTATATTAAATGGAGCGTTTTCCCTATATATAACCGCGACAAATTTTTCCTTTTCCCAAAAAGGTATTTGAAGTTTTTCCAAAATAAATTTTATCCTCGCGTAGTTTGTGTGATTTTTAAATACATAATATAATTTTCTCTCATCAATGTCTAAATAATAAAAAAACTTCTCTCCACCAAACCAAATACCGTCTCCAAACATTTCTTTTAATCCCTTTGAATAATTGCTGATAACAACAGTGTTGCAGGCCATAATCTCAAAAACTCTTCTCGCGAACATAGTTTTTGAGTTTTTAACAGTATTTACGTTGACAGCGTATTTCGCCTTTTTAATTATCCCGCCGAGTTCGCTAAAAGGCATATTTCCCTTGTTAAATTCCAAATATTTTTTTGGAAAAACCGTATCTGGATTATCAGAGTTAAAATATCTGTCATATATTTTCAAATCTATATTCTCATTTAATACGCTGTCAAAAATATCTTCCATATCAGAACATCGTTCTTTTTCATTATTATACCAGCTTCCCGCGAAAACCGCCTCATCATTTTTAGGAAAAGAGTTTAGCGGATTAAAAATTCTCGGAGAAAATCCAAACATAAGCGCGTAAACATTTTTTGCCCCTATTCTCTTATATTTTTCAACACATTCCTCGCAGGTGGTAAATATATACTCAAAATTTAAAGCCGTATTAACAAAATCATATTTAAAATTACCAAAATAGGTAGGGTCCTCCTTATTCCAAAAAACCGTTTTTATATTATGTCTTTTACAATAATTTATTATAGAGAAAAGAACTTTTCTCGTCTCATAAATAACGTTCCCGTTTTTATAAATCTTTCCTCTCCAGCAATTATTGTATTTTTTTATCCCTGACCACGCCGACTCACAAAAAAATATATCCGGTTTAAACTCTTCCATAACTTTAAACCAGTTTTTGGGAGTAAGAAACACACTTTCACATTCAAAAGAAAAACACTCATAAGTCATATCGTCGCATACAAAAGCAATTTTTACTTTTTTTACAAAAATGGGCTTTTCAAACACCTTCTTATAATCGCTTTCATTTTTAACTTTTTTATTTATAATAACATCTTTTTAGTTTTTGTTTATTATGACCTTTAACCTTAAATAAATAAAAAAAGCGGCTGTAGCGACTATTTTTAAATCACTCAATTTTCTGTAATATTTTAACACAAATTTTTCAAAGCCCATTTTTTTCACCTTTTCGACTTCCGAAAAAATATTTTTTTATCCCGTTTAACAAATGTAACAAAGTATAATAAAACGACAAAAAAACATTTGACTTCAACTCTCTGTGCACCCTGTAAGTCATAACAGCGGATTTAAACCTGTTTCTTGATTTTCCCTTTGGCGTAAGCCTGTATTTTAAAAGAGGTTTGTTTATCCCATAAGCCTTATCGTATTTTCTCAATATCATAAGCCAATTCAGATAATCCTCATGCAAGCTGTCCCTCTCCATAGGAAATTCTTCCGCTACGCTTTTTAAAATCACAACGGAAGAGCAAGGAATCAAATTCTTTTTTAAAAGTCCGGCGTAATCAATTTTTTCAGGAACAGAAATAATCCTGCCAGTGCTTTCCCCGCTGTCCGTTATAAGTTCTCTCGCTGTATAAGAAAAAACGGCTTTGTTTTTTTCCAGCAGATTAATTTGCTCTATAAGCTTTCCGGCTTCCCAAAAATCGTCCACGTCAAGAAAAGCTATATATTTTCCTCTAGCTAAAGCCACGCCTTTATTCCTTGTTCTTGATACGCCAAGAGATTTTTCATTTCTCAAATATATAATATTCTCGTATTTTTTTGTATACTCTTTCATTATTTCATCGGTATTATCATTTGAAAAATCATTTATAAAAATAATCTCCAAAGAAACTTTCTGTAATAAAACAGAATCAATAGCGTCTTTAATATATTTAGCACCGTTATAGCTTGGTATTATAACGGAAACAAGCGTTTTTTGACTCTCCAAATCATACACCTCTGTCACTTTATAAAAATTATCATAATTTCGTTCTTATCTTAATATAATGACAAATTAAAATTAAAGCGTGTCTAAAAAAATATACACAAAAAAATAAAATAAACTTAAAACGAACTTATTCTTTATAATTCCATTAGAATCATCATCTGTATAACTTTAACAAATTTAACATAGTTTTAAGATACACTATAACTTAATCCAAGATATAAAGATACAGATTTTCTAAATCTATTATGCGCCATCTATAACTTTATCAACATATAAAACTCCGTCAAGGTGGTCCGTTTCATGACATAGCGCTACAGCCAAAACACCCTCACCTTCTATAACTATTTTCTCTCCGTCTCTGTTTAAAGCCTCTACCTTAGCATATTCAGGACGTAAAACTTTTCCCATTTGCCCCGGAAAACTAAGGCACGCTTCCTCAAAAAGCTTCTCTCCTCTGGTTTCAATAACAACAGGATTAATAAGCTCAATAAGTCCATCACCAATATCTATAACGACAACCTTTTTTAAAATGCCAACTTGCGGGGCGGCGAGACCGACTCCTTCCGCATCATACATCGTTTCCGCCATATCGTCTAACAGCGTTATTATTTTTTCATCAATCTCCTTTACATCTCTTGACTTTTTCCGTAAAATCTCATCATCTTCAATTCTTATCGTTCTTATAGCCATTAAAAAAACCGTTCCTTTCTTAAATCTTATTTATATATCGGAAAACCGAGTTCTTCTCATTACCCTAAATAACCTTATCAACGTATAAAACTCCGTTTAGATGATCTGTTTCGTGACATAAAGCCACCGCCAAAAGCCCCTCTCCCTCAACGGTAATTTTTTCACCGTCCCTGTTTAACGCCTCTACTTTAACATATCTGGGGCGTATAACCTTACCCATTTTTCCCGGAAAACTAAGACACGCTTCCTCAATAACCTTTTCACCTTTAGTCTCAATAACAACAGGATTAATAAGCTCGATAAGACCATCACCAACATCTATAACGACAACTTTTTTTAAAACACCCACCTGCGGGGCGGCAAGTCCTCCACCATTGGCGTTATACATCGTTTCCGCCATATCGTCTAACAGCGTTATTATTTTCTCGTTAATTTCTTTTACATCTCTTGACTTTTTTCGTAAAATCTCGTCGTCCTCAACTCGTATCTCCCTTATAGCCATTAAAAACCGTTCCTTTCTTAAGTCACATAGTATATACAGGATTTAAAGTTATATTAATATTTATTCCGCTTAAATCCCCGCCCTCTTTAAGTTTGTCAAGACAGTATAAAACATAATTTTTTAAATTCCTCTCAATTACGCCTTTAACAATAATTTTCCATCTATATTGATTTTTTATTTTAGAAACAACCGCCGGAGCTGGCCCTATATGCTCAAACTGATTATTCTTATTAAATCTCACCATTATATCAAGAAGTTTATAAAGAGACTTGATAATTTTCTTTTCATCTCCTCCCGTAAACATAATAAAAAATATATTAGTAAAAGGAGGATACATCATTTGTTTTCTGACACTTATCTCATAATTATAAAAAGAAACATAATCATTATTTTTAGCAAACTCAATACTATAATGCCCGGGATTATAAGTTTGAATAAAAACCTTGCCCTTTATGGCGGAACGGCCAGCTCTTCCAGAAACCTGCGTCAGCATTTGAAAAGTATTCTCAGCGCATTTAAAATCCCCAGAATTAAGAGACATATCAGCCGCTATAACCCCCACAACCGAAACATTGGGAAAATCCAAGCCCTTGGCTATCATTTGAGTACCTATAAGAATGTCCGCCTCTCCAGCAGCGAATTTTTTAAGAATATTCTCATGCCCGTGCTTTCCAGACGTAGTATCCATATCCATACGCAGAACTCTCGCTTCCGGAAAAAGTTTTTTTGTTTCCTCCTCAATTTTCTGAGTACCGGCTCCAAAATATTTTATATATTTAGAACCGCATTGAGGACAATTCTTTGGATTAGAAACACTTTTTCCGCAATAGTGACATACAAGCCTGTCATTGCTTAAATGATAAGTAAAATTTACTTTACAGTCTTTACACTCCATAACATAACCGCATTTGCGACAAGAAACAAAAGTCGAGTATCCCCTTCTGTTTAAAAATAAAATAATCTGCCTGTTATTTAACAAATTGTCCTCCACAGCGTTAAGAAGCTCATTACTGAACACGGACTTATTCCCTTTCTCAAGTTCTTTTCGCATGTCAATAATATTAACGTCAGGAAAACTTTTGTTTACTCTGTTTTTAATTGTTATAAGGTCAAACTCGCCCGTATTAGCTTTATAATAAGTCCATATATCCGGGGTGGCGCTTCCCAAAACAGTAAGAGAGCCTGTTATATTCCCTATTTCCACAGCAATTTCTCTCGCGTCATATTTAGGAGTTGTTTCCGACTTATATGTATGTTCATGTTCCTCGTCTATTATAATAACCCCAAGTTTAGAAAAAGGCGTAAAAACTGCGGATCTCGGCCCAATCATAATTGAGATTTCTCCCTCTCTCGCCTTTTTCCACTGGTCAAACCTCTCACCTATTGAAAGCCTTGAATGAGTAAAGGAAACTTTTTTTCCAAACCTGCTTATAAATCGATTTACAGTTTGAGGGGTAAGAGAAATCTCCGGAACAAGAACAATAGCCTGTTTTCCGTTTTTTAAAACCTCATCTATAATTTGTAAATAAATTTCAGTTTTTCCGCTTCCGGTCACACCATAAATCAACACAGGTTTTTTTTCTTTTTCATATAATTTGCCTTTTACAAAATCAATAGCCATTTTCTGCTCGTCAGTAGGATTAAAAGGTTTTGTGGACTTTACATAAGAAAAGTCAAGAACATCTCTTTTAACTTCTCTATCAAAAACCCGTATAAGCCCTTTTTTCTCAAGAGCCGTAATAGGTGCCAAGTTTATATCAAGAAGCATTTTTATCTCATTTACGGAAGTTCCGTCAAATTCTAAAAGAAAATTTAAAACTTTGCTTTGAAGATTGCCTCTGGAAACGCATTTATCAAAAAGAACATCAAAATCTTTATTTTGCCTGTTAAGATATACATACCGCGAAACTTTGTCTTTTGCAACTGGCGGCATAATACATCTTAGACATTCCGCAAGAGTGGTATAATATTTCTCCTTCATAAATTTCGCTAACATAATTGTACTTTCAGAAAACATCGGATATTTGTCCATAATTGAGATAATGTATTTTAACTTATCAAAAGGAATTTCTAAGCTTTCTGAGAAGCCGATGACATACCCCTCATAATTTTTATTTCCTTTTCCAAAAGGAACAATAACACGCATACCAATACATAAATCCGCCTCAAGACTTTCAGGAACAATATAATTAAAAATCTTATCTACATTTTTATGAGTAATGGAAATAATTACCTCTGCATATTTCATTCATATACCGTCTTTCAAAAAATATAAAATTACTCCAACTCTTCTTTATCGAAAGTTTCTTCTGACATAATATCATCATAATCATTTTCGAAATCATTTTCTGAGATTTCTAAATCATCCTCTGTTAAATCCTCTGAACTCTCATCATCTGTTTCTGAGAAAACATCAAGTTCCGAATCATCCTCACCCTCATCAAATATCTCATTATCCGTCCGTGTAAATTCCTGATTCATTTCTAAATAGTCTTCCTCGCCGAAAGCCTTTCTAAGGTTTAAAACAGTACCCTGCCCCTCCGGAACAACTTTTACTTTTTCTTGTCTTATTTCCTCAACAGCGGTTGACAAAGGTTTCCCCTGTTTTTCCTTAACCATGGGTTCGTCCCCCGCTATAAGCTGCCTCGCCCTTTTCGCCGCGGCGATAACAATAGTATACCTGCTTGTAATTTCGGATACTTCCTCCGTGTCTTTATTAAGTACCTCCATTAACTCAGCGTAAGATGGTTTAAGCATTTAATTAACCCCTT
>CANOGI010000098.1 GCA_947565475.1 uncultured Eubacteriaceae bacterium | reverse complement strand
CATAATAAGATACTTTTCAACATTAAAATAAAATAACATAAGTTCGATAAAAAATAATAGCAAAATATAGTTTCACGCAGAAGTGTAACCAGCCTTTGCGATATAAAAAAGGTAGCTATTTCCTGATTTGACCATTTCCGTAAATAATATATTTTGTGGTTGTAATCGCTTTAAGTCCCATAGGTCCCCTTGCGTGAAGCTTTTGCGTACTTATACCTATTTCCGCTCCAAAACCAAACTCATTTCCGTCAGTAAATCTTGTGGAGGCGTTTACATAAACGGCGGCTGAATCAACCTCATCAATAAATTTCTCGGCGTTTGTATAATTTTGAGTAATAATAGCTTCCGAATGTCCTGTAGAATATTCCTGAATATGAGAAACAGCCTCATCAATATCAGCGACAATTTTAACAGCGAGAATATAATCATGATACTCTGTCCGCCAATCCTCCTCCGTAGCTAAAACAGCGTCAGGAATTATTTTTAAAACATTTTCATCACCTCGAATCTCAACGTTTTTCTCACGAAGAGCTTCTACGGCTAAAGGCAAATAATCAGCAGCTATATTTTTATGTACGAGTAACGTTTCACAGGCGTTACATACACTCGGTCTCTGCGTTTTGGCATTAACTATAATATCCACAGCGTCGCTTATAATAGCTGTCTCGTCAACAAAAGTATGGCAGTTTCCGACGCCGGTCTCAATAACAGGCACAACGCTGTTTTCGACAACAGCCTTAATAAGACCCGCTCCCCCTCTTGGTATAAGGACATCGATATAATCTTTCATTCTCATCATAGCAATAGACGATTCCCTGCTTGTATCTTCTATAAGCTGAACAATGTCAGGATTAATAACTCCCTTAAAAGCGTCCTTAAAAGTTTTGATAATGGCTTTATTTGAATTTATGGCCTCTTTCCCGCCTCTTAAAATAACAGCGCTCCCCGCCTTAAAACAAAGCCCGAAAGCGTCGGAAGTAACGTTTGGCCTCGCCTCATAAATCATTCCTATAACTCCCATAGGAACTCTTTTTCTTCCTACTCTTAAACCATTAGGAAGAGTTTTCATATCAATAACTTCCCCTATAGGGTCCTCAAGCTTAACAAGCTGTAAAAGACCGTCGGCCATATCCAAAACACGCTGTTTTGTTAATGTAAGTCTCTCAATCATAACATTTGAAATTCCAGCGGCATTTGCCGCGTCAAGGTCTTTTTTATTTTCCTCAAGAATAAAATCCATATTTTTAATAAGAGCTTCCGCCGATAGTTTTAAGACTTCATTTTTTTTAACCGTAGAAATTTTTAGCATCTCAAAAGCCGCTTTTTTAGCCTTAATTCCTATATCATTTAAATCCATAACAAATCAATCCCCTCATAAAACTTAATTATAATAATATAAATCTTTCTTTATAAATATTTTTTCATTTTCTGATAATATAACATCTACTGGTATGTCAAACTCATCATTAAATATTTCATCTGAAACCTGAAAATCAAAAGCGAAGCCTATATTAAAAAAACTATTGGATTCACTCAAATACTTATCATAAAATCCTCCGCCATAACCAAGCCTGTGACCATTTCTTGAAAAAGCGAGAGCTGGAACAACAATCGCCGTCTCAAAATCAGAATTTAACACCTTACCAAAATCAAGCTTCGGCTCAAATATTCCTAATTTATTTTTTGAAAGTTCATCAAAACTCTTTATCTCAACAAAAAACATTTCACGTTTCTCTCCAGACATAACAGGAACACATACTATTTTACCGTCATTTAAAGCTCTTTTGACAATAATTGACGTAACAAATTCTGACTTATAATTAACATATGTGAATAATTTTCTCGTATCCTTATATAATTTCATATCAAAAAAAACGTCGCAAACTTTGAGGCTTCTTCTATAAATTTCATCATACGGGACATTATTTCTTTTTTGCGTAAAAATTTTTCTCAAAATCTTTTTATCCATCATAACTCTCGTTCACCCTCAAAGCTTGTTGAAATTATTTATAGCGATTTCAGTATAAACCAAAATGTGTTTAAAATCATACACTATTACTTTTTAACTCATAAAAATAATAAATTCTCTAAAAACACAATCTCTTTCTTTAAAAAAATATGATTTCTATAATCAAACAACTTAAAAATAATCAAATAAACGTAATTCCGCTTTCACCTTCTTTTGCTCATTTTCAAGTTGTTTAACTATAAATCTCTATTATCGTAACAGCTTTTTAAAATCATTTCGCCGTAAATAAAGTACCGACAGTTTTGCCCTCTATAATATCAAAAACAATCGTCGGTTTTTCACCGGAAGCTATTATCATATCAATACCATTGTCATTAACAAATTTAGCCGCTTTAACTTTCGTAACCATCCCGCCTGTTCCAAGAGAACTGTTAGAACCGCCCGCGAGACTATAAATCTCATCATTTACTCCAAACACCGTATGAATTATCTCAGCTTCTGAGTTTATATTAGGATCTCCTCTGTACATACCATCAATGTCCGATAAAATAATTAGCAAATCACTTTCCAAAAGTTTGGCTACATACGCTGAAAGAGTATCATTATCACTAAACTCATTAAGCTCCTCAATAGCGACTGTGTCATTTTCATTTACAATAGGAATAACTCCTAATTTAAGGAGCTCTTCCATTGTATTTTTAGCGTTTCTTCTTTTGACCTCATGATCAAAAATTCCTTTTGTTATTAAAATCTGAGCAACTTTTTGATTATATTCCATAAAAAACTTTTGATATATCTGCATAAGTACAGCCTGCCCCACAGCTGACGCCGCCTGTTTGCCCACAATGTCTTTCGGTCTTTCTTTAAGGCCAAGCCTGTCGGCGCCTACCGCTATAGCGCCGGAAGATACGAGGATAACGTCTTTTCCCCTGTTTCTTAAATCAGTCAAAACCCACGATAAATTGTCTATTTTTTTAAAATCCATACAACCATTATCATAAGTAAGAGAGGTAGTTCCGACCTTAACAACTATCCTTTTATGTTTATTTAATTTTTCTCTATAACTATCCATATCAATCGCCCGTCTAAATTATATTAATAATTTTCCATAACGTCCATATACGTATAAAAATCAATATCTCCGCTCAAATAATTATCTTTTGTAAGATTTACATCATAAATACACGAAATTTTCAGCTCCAAACAACAAAATAATTCCTCAATGTATCCGGTCTAAAATTTGCTTATTCATTCTTATATTGTTTCACTATAAGAAAAATATATCTCAAATTTATTTTTGTGACTATTTAAACATATCTTAATTTTCAAATATGCCGTAACCAAATATTAAACACTAAATATATAAATCTAACAAAATATAAATTATAAATGAAAAGAATTAAGCCTCACTTTCAGCTTCAGCGTCATCCTCGGAAACCTCAAAACTCTCAAAGGCCTCTTTTCCGTTTTTAAACTCATTAATATACTTATTAAACTCTTCCTCAGACACCGTATTTTCCTCTGAGCTCGCTTGGTCTGCCTGCTCATTAAAATCCATATATTGATAAGCAAAACCTTCGGTCTGTGGGTCTTTACTCTTTACAAGAACTTTTTCCGGAGTCAATCCAAATATAAAGTCACAATTATTGTCCTCAGCGTTCTTGCCGCCGTATTCCACAAACGTGTAATTACTCATTTTAAATACTCCATATTGCTCAAATCCCAAACCTGAACCATACATACTGTCAAAAGCCTCTTTTGCTTTCTCGTCATCATCAAGAGAGAGTTGAAGCTTAACAAACTCAATACTTTCCTCAGGCGCTTCTAAAACATTTTTCAAACATACAAGAAATTCTTTCTCATTATTCCCGTTAGACGAGAACATTTCAATATTTTCAATAAGCTCGCCGCCAATACCGTTGAACATACCTATTTTATACTCTCCTGAACTATCTTTTCTCGCAATATAAACCATTTTCACGGAAAGTCCCTCTTTTGAATTAATCTCAAAAAGAAGTTCTTTCTCATTATCTTCTCCTATCATGTCAGCGAGATAATATTTATTGACACTATAACCTTTTTCTGTAACATATTTTTTAAAACTCTCACTTTCTTTAACCTGTTCAAATATTCTCTCTGGAGAACTATTATAAACAGTCACAGCTGAAACGCAAATAATACCTATAACAACAATACACACAATACCTAAAAACAGACCTTTAACAAACTTTTCCGCTTTTCCGCTTTTTGGGGTATTGCTAAAATCATCTAAAGATAAACTTGTCGAGTTTTCAAAATTATCAATTTCCGTTTCTTTTTCAAAAACAGCTATACTATCATTTTGCTCATTTTTGTCATTATCATCTTTTACAGTTGGCTTATCCTCATTATCAACATTTCCCGCTACTTCTCCTAAAACTTTGTCATCAGGAATATCGTTCTTCTCAACACTTTCCCCGCATTCAGGGCATACTTTCATATCTTCCTCAAGTTCCCTTCCACACTTACCACAAACTAACATAATAAAAACCTCCATTATACTGAGAATAAGAACCGTCTCAAAATTTAATAAAAAATCATTTTAATTTTGATGTCAATTCTTATAACATATTTATTTGTTTATTATAATAAAAATCAGATTGATTGTAAATATAATTTATATATATTAAAAAAATATTTACAAAATCAATTTAATTTTTTTAATATCAATATTTAAAACAATAAACCCCTGAAACAAATTTCCGTATAAACGACAAAACCGCAAAAAATATAATGAAATCATTTGTCGGCTCTTTATAACAAAAATTATTGTTTCAGGGTTTTATCAGAACATTTTTTACTTATAGAGTTCCTGACAACCATCATAAGTTATTCGAATTATATAAAAACAAGACAAATTCAATTTTACTTTATTTTTCGTAATTTTAATGTATTTTAGTTTTTATATACTCTCTAAAAATTATTATATTTTCATTACCTGTAATATACTACAACAGGTTCTCCAATCTGCATTATATTAAAGGCTCTTTTAGCGGTAGCTGACGAAAGATTCACGCATCCATGTGAGCCATACCCCGCTTTCCACCTTGCAAGCCCGAAAGACGGCTGCCATGTGGCATCATGAAACCCGCATCCCTGTGAGAAATGAGCCCAATAATTAACCATAACGTCCCATGTCGGACCTGTAAGCATCGTTTTACTTCCCACATTACACTTTAAAGACCATGTTCCCGCCGGAGTAGGCGTGCTTTTCTTTCCTGTAACACAATAATCGGATAAAACACAAACCCCATCTTTAAACCAGTGAACATTCTGGTTTGTTAAATCAACCTCAACATATGTTCCTCCTATATCGTTTCCATATATAGTTTTGGCACCGGCAAAAGCCGACTTCGATGATTTATAAGAAAACACGTTATCTTTAAAATTAATAAGACTTTGATATAAATTCTGTGTCAGCCCCGTCATATCAACTTTCCAGCCGTAATCCCCAACAGGAACATTTACGATAACACCATCATGAGTTTTAAATTTTCTTGAGTAAGGAGCGGTATTGTATGTATCCATTAATCTTCCGCAATAGCTCCATACTTTATTGTAATCTATAGCGCCTGTATTAATATTTGTAAATGAAGCTATGTCCGCCGCAGTAACAGGTCTTTTTATAGAATCCACTTGGATAACTATTTTTGTTTTAAGATTTTTATTGAGCCTGTCCAAATGCGCCCGCATATTATCTGATATGTAATATCCTGTGGGAACGGAAAATAAATTTGTGTTTTTATCAAAAACAATATCTTTAACAGTGGCCGCTGTGACATTCTGCTGTGTTATACTTTCTGTTACAGGAGGAATCGTAGTTTGTTGCGTTGTTGTTTCTGATGACGCCTCGGTTGTGGGTGTTATAACCTGCAAAGTTGTGCTCTCCGCCGCCGTTTCAGTTATAGGTATTACAACCTGCTGTGTCACACTCTCCGTTGTCGTTTCAATCACAGGCACCACAATCCGCTGTGTTGTGCTCTCCGCCGCTGTCTCAGTTGTAGGCACAGTAATATATGTCGTTACAGCCTCTGACGGTTTTTTTATTTTAATAAACTTTCTTATTGATGAGGTTCTAACATTTTCATTGTCTGAATTAGCGTTCTCAATAGCGCTTACAGCACTTAAATTTGTAAATAGCATAAGAGAAGAAATCATTATGCCGATAGTTTTCTTCATAGAAATCTCTCCTTAAAATCTTCAATATCGTATATACCTTAAAAACACTGACACCCTATGAAACCACCACTTAACTTTAATTATCTCGCTTTAATAAAACCTTTACTACCTAATTTAGTTCCAAAACACAACCTATCCAAAATACCTATATATTATACTTCAAATATAAAAATTTGTCAAACAATATATTAATAAATAAAACTAATATTCATTAAATCTATGACATAAAATAATAAAGAACACCATATGTTAAAGAATAAAAATAATTTTTTATAATATTACAAGCGTCTGACACCAAATGCCCATTAATTTTTAATAAAAATTTAACAATATCCCACTTGGAACAAATTTTCAGTATACGCGAGATTTTTGACAAAGTCAAATTTCCGGCTTAAAAATAAATTTTTTATTAGAGCGTATCTTAAAACTAAAATATCCAAAATAAAGTTGAGAAAAATAAAATCGAACCATTTTCATCTTATTTTCCTTAATCTTTTGTATATTTTAGCTTTATAAAGTCATATGTTTTCAGACAGTTAAGATTATATACAATATATGCAATTTTAACAATAGTTATAGGGTTTTCAGATAATCTCTAACTTATTAAGATATTTATATCACACCTCAAAACTAAAATACTTTACTCATTTTCAAATTCCTCGACTATAAAAATAATAGTATTTATATTTTGAGAAATTTATAATTCATGGGTTATTTTTAAATATGTTATATTATAAAATTATTTTTATTTCTATACGTGTATTTCCATTTTACAAAAATATATACAAGGAGTGATATTTTGAAAATGACAAAATCTGAAAATAGGATTATTTCTGAGGAAAACAGCTCTCCTCTTCTTTATCTTCTTAAAGGTACATCAATAGCTTACGCTGTCACTTTAATAGTTTTTATAATTTACTCAATTATTTTGACTTATACAGACGCCACGGAAGAAAATTTAAGCACAATAATAATGATAACTGTTGTTGTTTCTGTCTTAATATCAGGATTTGACACAGCGAGAGGAGTAAAAAACAAAGGATTAATATGGGGACTTATAGCCGGCTTCATATATTCAGCAATAATGATAATCGTAGGCTTTTGTATTGTTCCCGATTATAAACTTTCGGCGAACTCTTTTATAAATTTAGTTTTAGGGCTGGCCGGAGGCGGTTTTGGAGGCATAATAGGAATAAACACAAAAAAACGTTAAAATAATACCCAATACTAATCTCATTTAAAAAAGCGGGTATAATACATACGGGAACGGAGAAAACAAAAAAATTTATTTTACTTGAAACTTTCATAATTGCCTCACAATCCGCTCTGCGCTTCCTTTATTTAAAAGGTGAAATACATTTTACCGAAAGAACTCCGCGTCCGTAAAATAATTTTTTATTTTTATATAATTTTATCATATATTTTAAAAAGAGATTATTATTATAATTTAATAAGACATTTTTTGAAAGTATTTTTTTATATAAAAAAAAGTCTCTTATCATGGTAGAATCATATATCACTCAAAAATGTAAAATTATAGTCTCATAGTT
>CANOGI010000097.1 GCA_947565475.1 uncultured Eubacteriaceae bacterium | reverse complement strand
ATACAAAAATTCGATTAGTTTTGACACCCTTTTCTATCAAAATTCATCTAAAATTTACAATAATTTCAAAAAAATTTCAAAAAATATATATCTGTTAGTGTTATATAATACTATTGGTTTGTTCCAAATATTTATACAAATAGCTATAATTAACTCAACTAGTATTATACATGGTGATAGTTAATGAACAAAATACAACTTGGTTTAAATATAAAACAAGCACGAAAAAAATTAGGATTAACACAAGAAGAATTAGCGAACAAATTAAATGTAAGCAGCAATTATATAAGCGCTATTGAATGTGGAAAGAAAACCCCAAAACTTGAAATGTTTTTCAAAATCGCTGATGTTTTAAATGTGAATTTGGATATTTTAGCAAGCGATCTTATAAAGGCGAACCGACAAAACATTATACCAAACAACAACAACTATAAAATCAGCTCGTTAAATGAAAATGAGTATAAATTATTGAAAAATACTTTGGATAATCTATTTGAATATTTTAAAAACTCAAAAAATAAACACACTTAATTATTAAAATATTGTGTAACAAAATATTTTATTCTATAATTTAATTACAAATATTCCCAAAAACAGAGGTGGTATTTTGAATCGTGAAGAACGTGCATTTATAAAAAATCTATATATTAATTACAGTAAATATTTGTACAATATCGCGCTGCGTACAACTCACAATCAAGAACTCGCGATGGAGATTCTACAAGAAACATTTCTAATCGCCTCATCCAAAGTATCAATTTTATATAACCACCCTAATCAAGTAGCTTGGTTATGTAAAACCCTCAATTTTAAAATAAAAGAGGTCACCCGCTCAAAAAAAATTAAAATTAATAATTCACTTGTGAAAATTGAGTTATTTGATTTATTCGACAGCAAAATAAGCAATTTTATTGAGAAAAACTTTGTAACGGATACATATTTTGAGGAATTGAAAAATAAAGATTTTATTGACAAATTAAAAGATATATTAACGGAAAAAGAAATTAATTTTATAAAATATAAATATATTGATGAACTTTCAAACAAAGAAATAGCGCAGAAACTTGGTATGAGTTATACTGCCGTAACAACAACTGGTACAAGAATAAACAAAAAATTGAAAAAATTTTACAAGAAAAAGTGACAAATTTTGTCATTTAAATCAAAAATAGATAGGAGGTATTATTTGCTATGGAAAAACTTCCTGAAAATAAAACAAATGGAGGTGACAATCTCGATATAAAGCAAAAGGAGGTGGCTGCCCTTGAGAGAGAACTTATGTTAATACTTGATTCAAAAATTAATTATGCTCAGCTTAACAGAATTGACGAAATTATGTTTAAACTAAACGAAATTGCTCCTAACCGAAGTTCATTTTCAACAGAAAAAGCGTGGGAAGACTTCGAGAAAAACTACCTTCCAGAAATTGATGACCCCGAAGATAGTCTTGAGTTTCCAGAAAATAAACTTAAATCTTCAGAAAATAAGCTTAAATCTCCTAAAAAGAAATTATCAATTATTTTTGGAATAATCTTAGTTTTCCTTTGTATCAATCTTATCTCTGTCATAGCTGGTATTAACATCTTCAAGCTTATATTAAAATGGACTTCTGATATTTTAAATTTAAAATCAGAAAAAAATTATAGCGTTAATGAGGATGGTTTTCTTAATTTTGAGTCACTGTCCGATTTAGAAGAATATACAAATACATTTGTTCCTGCTCTCAACTATATTCCTGAAAATTCCAAACTGGTTTCAATAGAATTGTCATTAGATAATAAAATAACTATTTCATATATTAATGATAAGTATGATATAAAATATAAAATTTATCCCATAAGTTATGATTTTAATATTTCTATTGAAAAAACTGAAAATAATTATTATAAATATGATTTCAATAACACAGCGTTTTATTATTTTAAAAATAATGAATGGTCTCTTATTGAATGGTCTATTAATAATAAAATATATTGCGTCACAGGCAAGTTTTCAGAAGACGAGTCAATAAAAATTATGAAAAATATAGAAATTAAGGAGAATACAACATGAAAAAATTATTAACAAAATCCATAAGCTTTATTTGCGTACTCGCTATGATTATGACAACTTCCGTTAATTTAATCTTCGCTGATACAGATGTTATAAATAATATTAATAATAACAATACCGATGAGTCGGCGGAACCTCACGCGAGTTATTATATTATTTGTTACTCTGGTGTAATAACTTCTCCAAGCGCTGGTTCATTACATTTATCCTCTGATATCAGTGTTTTTGACGCTGGTACAAGAATTGTCGCCGATATATACAAAGACGGTAAATTTTATGACTCAATATCAAAATCTTCTTCTAATGACGATTTAGCGTTAGAAAAAACTATATCGGTGCCTAAAGGCTCTTATTATGTAGAATATACGTATCAGGCGACATTAAACGGAATGGCTGTGGAGACAAGAAAAAAGACCACTTCCTCAATAAAAGTAAACTAAGGCTTAGTCGCAAAAATTTTTAAATATAGTTAAATTATAAAAAAATGGGAGATAAAATAATTGTCTCCTATTTTTTATACCCTATTGATTTTTGACCGCCAAACCTGCTTATTTTTCAAGTTCTTTAACTATAGCTCTCAATAAAATCATTTTAGAGTAATTGTGCAATATGCTTAAATTTCACATCTTAATTTTATAAAATCATACAATTTTAACTTAGTGTATTGACAAAAAATATTAACCGCTGTATAATATGTATATAATTAAATAGCGGTTAATATTTAATATTGTTATTGGATTGTGACCTATCAGAAGGGCAAGACCATTTTTGCAAAGCATTTTTTTGCTTGCGAAATGGTCTTTTTTTATTTATTTCATAATTAGAGGTGATGACATGTTTAAAATAACGAAAGTTGTCAATAACAATATTGTATGCTCAGTTGACAGCAATGGTAATGAAATAATTTTAAGGGGGCTGGGAATAGGATTTAAAAAACAAATTGGTTCGGTTATTCCGGAAGATAAAATAGAAAAAATATATAAGGTCGCTGATAAACTGGAGTCTAATAAATTGCAGCAGCTCTTTAGTGAAATCCCTATTGAGTATATAGAAGTATGTAGCGAAATAATAGACTTGGCCGAATGTACTCTCGGAAAAAAACTTAATAAAAACATAAATATAACGCTTACTGATCATATTTGCTTCGCTATTGAAAGAAAAAACAAAGCTCTTGAGTATAAAAACGCTCTTCTCTCAGAGATACAAAATTTTTATCCAATAGAATATGGCATAGGAAAAAAGGCGATAGAGCTTATAAATAAAAAACTTTCCATAGAATTATCAGATGACGAAGCCGGTTTCATAACTTTACATATCGTCAATGCCTCTTTGGATACTAATATAAACGATATGGTATATATCACGGAAATGATACAATCCGTAGTTGAAATCGTAAAAAAATATTATAATATGGAATTAAATACGGAAACTCTAAATTACAGCAGATTTATTACTCATATGAAATTTTTTGGGCAAAGGCTGTTTAAAAACAAAATTGTCGCTGATGACGACACTATGCTTCAAAATATGATAAAAGAGAGATATAGCCATGATTATGAATGCGCGGTTAAAATAAGAGGCTATATTTCAGCTAAATATAATAAAAAAATCAGCGAGGAGGAAATGATGTTTCTTACTGTACATTTGAGAAGAATTTCTAAAAATAATTAAAATCCGGCCTAATTTTATAGCTATAGCGATTTACAAAATCTTTAGTGTCAATCAGCAAAAAAATAAAGTTATATATATTTTTATTGAAAGCTTGTTTTTATTTTTATACCGTTTCAATATTAACCGTAACAGTGTTTTCAGATATATTCTATGAACTGTTTGAAAACTATAGTCAATCTACTTGAAAATGGGCAAAAGAAGGCGAAATAAAAATTATTTTCGCGAGGCAGTGGCTGGTCGTAAAGCTTCGCTTTACTGCTCGCCCATGCGTCCTGGAAAGGAGAGCATAGTCAGAGCCTATGCCGACTGACGATAACGTAGAAAAAAGGATTTTTATACGCCGAACTTGTTCGTTTTCAAGTTGATTGACTATAACGATATAAAGCTCAAAACATATTTATAGTCAAATAGCCGAAAGCCTATGCCGGCTGACGATAACTCGGCAAAAAGGATTTTTAGCCGCCGAACTTGTTCGTTTTTTAAGTGATTTGACTATATATTAAGGTTTTCAAATAGTTTCTATATAAAAATAATTTATAATCAAATATTTTTAAGGAGGTTTGAGTTATGAAAGATAAAATATTTGGAATTTTACAGCGTGTAGGACGTTCATTTATGCTCCCTATAGCCCTTTTACCCGTCGCCGGGCTTCTGCTGGGTTTAGGCAGTTCTTTTACTAATATAACAACGCTTGAGACATATAATCTTATGGGAATAATGGGCCCCGGAACGGTTATATACGCTATTCTTTCCGTTATGAGCTCAGCCGGTAATTCGGTATTTGAGAATCTGCCCCTTATATTCGCCGTTGGTGTGGCTATCGGTATGGCGAAGAAAGAAAAAGAAGTTGCGGCGTTAGCGGCGGTAATCGCGTTCATTATTATGCACACTTCCATAAGCGCGATGCTCCTTATCGGAGGCGAAGGCGCCACTGTCGCCGAATCATGCGAGAATCTTGTTTCAAGGGGTGTTCTCGCCGCTAACTCATACGGAGATATTCTCGGTATTACAACACTCAATATGGGTGTATTCGGGGGTATTATAGTCGGTCTTGGTGTGGCGGCGCTCCATAATAGATTTTATAAAATTGAGCTTCCTCAGGTACTCTCATTTTTTGGCGGAACAAGATTTGTACCAATTATAGGCTCAGTGGCTTACGTTGTTATAGGAATATTAATGTATTTCCTTTGGCCTTATGTCGGCATTGGAATAGCTAAAATCGGAGCTCTTGTAATGCAATCTGGCTACTATGGCACATTACTTTATGGTTTTATGGAAAGACTCCTTATTCCTTTCGGTCTGCATCACGTATTTTACCTTCCCTTCTGGCAAACGGCTGTAGGCGGTACAATGGAAATAAACGGGCAACTTATTCAAGGCGCTCAGAATATATTCTTTGCTCAATTAGCCGACCCAAGCTGTACGGAATTTGCGGTTTCAGCCACAAGGTTTATGTCAGGAAAATTCCCTCTTATGATTTTTGGACTTCCTGGCGCCGCTCTCGCTATGTATAAATGCGCGAGAAGCGAAAAAAGAAAAATAGTCGGCACTCTTCTTTTATCCGCCGCTCTTACATCTATGCTTACGGGTATTACAGAACCGCTTGAGTTTACTTTCCTTTTTGTGGCGCCTCTATTGTATGGTATTCATTGTGTGCTGGCAGGCGCGGCGTATATGTTTATGCATATATTTAATGTTGGGGTAGGTATGACTTTTTCCGGAGGTATTATTGACCTCTTCCTCTTTGGTATTCTGCCCGGAAATGAAAAAACAAATTGGATATGGATAATAATTGTTGGATTAGTTTACTTCGTTGTGTACTATTTGTTATTTTCTGTTCTTATTTCTAAATTAAATTTGAAAACCCCTGGTCGTGAGGCTGACAATGAGGAGACAAAACTTTATACCCGAGCTGATGTCAACGCCGCTAAAAACCCCAAAAATAGCGGTGATGGATCTGCGGACCCCATCTCAGCTCTTATCACAAGAGGACTTGGAGGCAAAAAAAATATAAGCGATGTTGATTGTTGTGCTACAAGACTTCGTATTACCGTTTATGAGCCAAAACTCGTTAATGAAGCGGATTTAAAAGCCTCCGGGGCTTCAGGTGTTATTCATAAAGGAAATGGCGTACAAGTGATTTATGGGCCACGAGTTACCGTAATTAAATCTAATCTTGAAGACTATCTTATGAGTCCCGAAAGTGATGCGCCTGTTGAGATTTCCTCCATTGAGCGAGAGAAAACAGAAAACGTCAAAAAAGATGTGCGAACGGATATATTCGCTCCTATGACGGGTAAAGTTATAGAACTTTCCGGCGTTGACGACGGAGTATTTTCTGAGGGAATGCTTGGTAACGGCGCGGCCATTGAACCGACTGATGGAAAAGTTTTCGCTCCTTTTGATGGCGAGGTTCAAATGGTTTATGATACAAAACACGCTTTGGGTCTTATATCAAACAGTGGAGTTGAGCTTCTTATACATGTGGGTATTGATACAGTGCAGCTAAACGGAAAATATTATGATGTTAAAGTAGAAAACGGACAAAAAATAAAAAAAGGTGATCTTCTTGTAAACGTGGATCTCGATGGCATCTCTAAAGCGGGATACAGAACAGTTACACCTGTTATAGTCACAAATTCTGATGATTTTTCAGAAATTAATATTATTACAAATGATAATGGAAACATTAATACTAAAATAATTTCAATCAAATAATTATTATTAAGGAGGACTTTAAAATGATTAAATTTAATTATGTTATTACGGATGAAATAGGAATTCACGCGAGACCGGCTGGACTTCTCGCGAAAACCGCGAAAACCGTATCTTCTAAAATTATTATTAAAGCCAACGGCAAAGAAGCGGACGCTACTAAGCTTATGTCCGTTATGTCTCTTGGGGTAAAGCAGGGAAACGAAATAACAGTTGAGGTAACAGGAGACGATGAGACAGAAGCGGCGGCTAAAATAGAAGAATTCTTCAAAACCAACTTGTAATATCTAATCTCCCGTTAAAAAGCGGATAAAAGAAGTATAAAAACAAAAAAATATTTTATGAGTGTAGTAGCGGCAAAATTTAAGCCTTAGGTGTTTGTGAGGCAAACACCTAAGGAAACACCGCATAATTCAAAGTAAAAATAATTTTAGCAGGAGCAGGAGCGTGCGAGTAGTCAGTGCTTTTGCTACGCAAAAGTCGACTAAAAGCCGCCCGCACATCTTTGCGGCACCTATTGAGCGTAAACGTAGGATTTTCAATCCAACTTAGACGAAAACGCTTTTTTGTTAGGAGCGTATTTTTTCGTAAAATTATTTTTGTTTCCTCTTTGTGCGGTATTTCCCTAAAGCTTAAAAAGAATATCTCGCGGTTTGAAAAATTTTGAGTAAAATAATTTTTTTGTTTTCTATACTATGTGCAGTATTATAGTCAAATCACTAAAAAAAGAGCAAAAGAAGAGGAAAGAGAGCATAGCCCAAATCCTATGCCGACTGACGATAACACAGCAAAAGTCATTTTTAGGCGCCGAACTTGTTCGTTTTTTAAGTGATTTGACTATATATCCATTTTTTTAAGTAAGATTAATATAAGCTTAAACTGAAAGGATGATTGTAATGGAAAATTTCAGTGGCAAATCTATATTTAGAGGGATAGCTATAGGAAAAATTTTATTTAATTCCAAAGGCCAACATCAGGTAAGAAGAAGCAAAATTGATAATATTGATGCTGAGATAGCTCGGTTTGAGGAAGCTAAGGAAAAAGCCGCTCAAGAACTCAGCGTACTTTATGATAAAGCTCTAAAAGAAGTTGGCGAGAATAACGCCGCTATTTTTGAGGTTCACTCTATGATGCTCGATGATGACGATTTTAACGACGCTATTATAGATAAAATTAAAAACCAGCTTGTAAACGCTGAATACGCTGTGGCCAAAACAGGCGATGATCTTTCTGAAATGTTCGCTAATATGGAAGACGAATATTTTAAAGCGAGAGCGGCCGACATGAAAGATATTTCAGAAAGAGTTATCTCAAAAC
>CANOGI010000096.1 GCA_947565475.1 uncultured Eubacteriaceae bacterium | reverse complement strand
CCTCGGTGTAGCCGTGTTTATCCACGTGAGTATCGAGCATAAAATTTATTATGGCTCTTTCAAGTCTCGCTCCAAGACCTTTATAAACGGTAAATCTTGTCCCGGTGATTTTAGCAGCCGTGGCGGGGTCTAAAATATCATATTTCTCTCCAATTTCCCAATGAGGTTTAGGCTCAAAGTCAAACTTAGTCGGTTCTCCCCATTTCCTCATCTCAAGGTTCCATGAATCGTCCGCCCCGTCAGGAACAAGCTCGTTTGGGGTATTCGGTATACTTAAAAGAAAGTCTTTTATTTGCTCGTCTGTTTCTTTAACCTGAGAGTCAAGCTCTTTTACTTTATCGGAAATAGCTTTCATCTCACTCATAAGCTCCGTTGTGTCTTTTCCCTCTTTTTTAAGGGCGGGAATCTGTTTTGACGCTACGTTTTGTTTATTTTTAAGTTCCTCAACCTCGCCCAAGAGAGAACGTCTTTTGTTGTCGAGTTCTAAAAAACCGTCAAGGTTATATTCCTTGTTCCTTTTCGCGAGGGCTTTTTTTATTCCCTCGAAGTCTGTCCTGAATCTTTTTACATCTAACATTATAAAATTCCTCCCATTTACGGGCGAAAGAAGACGTCAAAGGTTTTTTTCCATCGTCCGTTTAAAATCTTTTAAAAGCGCGTCTGTGGCAAAACAGCGAATAGATATAGCCGCCCTTTGTATACCCGCGAATTTAAAATGTGTCTTAACGTTTATAACGTCATCTGTTATTTTACCACACATTAGAAAAATTTCAATATTTATAAAGAAATTTTTCTAAACAAATTTTTATGAGAGTTTTACTGTGTTTTAGAAAGTTTTTAAATAAGCGATTTTAATCCTGTTAAGGTCGTCCACGCTTAAAATACGGGGAATTTCAAGTAAGGAGAGGAGAAGCTGTTCTCTTTGCGTAAACTCGGATATTCCGGGGTTTTCCATAAAATTCGGGAAATATAAATATATCTTGTATTTCATAAATCCATAAATATCGGGGATAAAGTCAAAACGAGTGAATATTATATATAAAGTGTTTAAATAAAACAATTTTATGAACTCCAGCTCCAGTTTAGTATAAAGGGCGTCGAAAGCGCCTCTTCGTTTATATTCCTCAACTTTAAGAACTTCTATATTGAGTCTGTCAAGCTGATGAAAAGCGTTTTTTTCCGTAACGGTGGAGCAGTTGTTAATAAAATAATGATAAACGATTTTGTCGACGATATATGTGTTTTTCGTATATAGATTTAATATGGAGCCCCAATAGTTATCCTCATAAGCTATGTTATCGGGAAACCAGACCTCGTTTTCCAAAATAAGCTCTTTACGGTAAATAGCCGTCCAGATTCCACCGATTTCGCCATTGTAGCCGACGTCTGGGGTATCGTAAATATACCACCCGTCTTTTGTCTCAAACTCATATGACACGTCATGGCGCTTGTCATTATTAACCTCTTTTTCCCTCTCAAAATGTTCCCTTATAAATTTTCCTCTTATGACATCGTATTTTTTCTCTTTTGTCTTTTCGTAAAGTTTCTCATACATATCGGGCTCAATCCAGTCGTCTGAGTCGACAAAGCCGAAATACTCCCCGTCGGCGCACTGCATTCCGATATTTCTCGCCCCTCCCTGACGCAAGTTCTCGTCATATGAGATAACAGTAATTTCTTTTTTAAAACGCTCTTTCCACTCCATTAACTTTGAAAGAGTATTATCAGTAGAGGCATCGTTGATTGCTATAATTTGCAAATGCTCTAACCCTATAGTTTGATTTACCACGGACCGCATACATCTATCAATGTAATTTTCCACGTTATAACAGGGAATAATAATACTTATGTATATTCCATTCCTGTCGTCGTTTTTTAAAATCCGCAAATCCTTAATATTATTTAAATCACTTGACCTGAAGCTTATTTCCATAATTGGTATACTCCTTAAATAGAATCGCAAGAACTTGTAACGTAATCATATCATAAAATATACATTTTTACAATACTTAAACCATTGTTTACAGGGGAAATCAAATTTTAGCTTTATACATATAAGAAATTAAAAGCGGCAAAATACACAGCGTTATCATAATAGTCAACAAACCAGAAAATAAACAAGTCTGGTGTGTAAAAACATTTTTTAATTGCCATCTGTTGGCGTAAGCCATGTTTTCCATCTGCCATTTTATAAAAATAATTTTTGTTTAGCTCTTTTAGTTTATTTTTAAATTCGCTTAGTATAGATTTTATTTTTTTGGCGATGAGATGATAAAAATTATATCAAGTCATTTATATGTTTACTCAAAAAACGCTGATATTTTAAGGCGATTTTTACATAAAAAAGTATTAACAAAAATTCCTTTAAGCTGTTTATAACAAGGTGAAAGGAAAAATGCTCACCGCTCAAATTAAAGAGCTTTTTAGAATTTTTAAAGTATTTTAAGAGGCTGAAATTGTTTATAGCCAAATAAAATCTTAATGGTTTAAAAATTTCTCATAAATTGATTTCCCGAAAAGTGTTTTTGAGAATCGAGGCGATTTTAGTATAAGTTGAGAAAAGAAAAAAGTTATTTTAACCGACAGAGGAAGTCCCTTGTTTTTTAAGCGTGGTACTTACTCTTGTATTTAGGGGAAGTGCAAGCTATGTTGCAAGCGCGACCAGCCTCACTCTGGATACAGAGGCGAATACTCTCGCCGTCGGTTATGAGAATTTTTGTTATACAAAAATTCGAGCGGTCTTGACTGAAAAATTTTCATACTGTCTTGATTAATTTACTTAATATGAGAAACGCTTAAAAATCAAATCGTTCTTTAAGCGACATTTCAGAGTGACACTATTTAAAATATTTTTTCTAAAGCTCTCTTTGAAATCGCCATAACTTAATATGAACAAAAAGTACTAAATCTTGTTTAACTCCCGCGATATATTATGAAAATCAAAATATCAGCGAAAATTATAAAAAAATAAACACAAAACGGTTTATTTTATTTTTCATGTTTTAAAGAAAATCTGAGTGAGTGAATTTTATCAATCTTTAAATGATGTTTAACATACGATTAACTTGAAGCGTCGAATTTTTCGTGAATTTGTTTTTAATGATTTTATATTGTGATGTCATAGGGCTTTTTGTCGAAAAACGGCGAGAAAAGCCCGCTTTGAAAGAATTCTGTTTCATTTTAACGGTTATTACGTTAAAAGTCAAGCTTATTTTTTGATTAATATAAAATCAAATAAAAACGAGGAAGGAGAAGTTTAATTGACATATCTAAACCGCATTAAAGATTTGAGAGAAGACAGTGACTTGACACAGACGCGTATAGCGAGAATGATAAATGTCGCTCAGACTACATATTCGGATTATGAAAAAGGAAAGATCAGAATACCTATCGACATTGTGATAAAACTCGCCGAATTTTACGACGTTGATATGAATTATATAACTGGAGTCAGTAATATAAAGCAGAAGTTCCCGAAAAATAAAAAGCGGCACAAATAAAATACGCCGCTTTTTTATTATATACGGGCGCTTTTGGAAAAACCACTGAATCAGCGCGTATTTAGTGTCTTATTTTAAGAAAACGCGTGACTAAAAAAAGCGGATGTACGCAGGGTTTACTCATCCCAGTTATGGTAAACGTTTTTAACATCATCATCGTTTTCTAAAAGGTCTAAGAGGCGAATCATTTTTTTAACGTCTTCTTCCTCTGTGAGTTCTGTATAAGTTTGCGGAAGCATTTTAATGGAAGCGTCAGCCATGATAATTCCAGCCTTTTCAAGAGCCTCTCTGACTTGTGAGAAATCCTCGGGAGATGTTATTATCTCTATTCCGTCCTCTTCCTCGTTTATATCCTCGGCTCCTGCCTCTATCGCTGTGAGCTCGATTGTCTCAAAGTCGGTGTCCTCGTCTTTTTCAATCATTATCTGGCCTTTTTCGTCAAACATAAAACTTACGCAGCCTGTAGTTCCCATATTTCCGCCGCCTTTAGTGAAAGCGCTTCTGACATTTGCCGCCGAGCGGTTTTTATTATCCGTTAAGGTTTCCACTATTACGGCGACTCCCTTGGGACCATATCCCTCGTATGTTATTGACTCATAATTGACACCATCAAGGTTTCCGGCGGCTTTTTTAATACTTCTGTCTATAGTGTCGTTGGGCATATTATTGCTTTTAGCTTTAGCTATAGCGTCCCTGAGCCTTGAATTGTTAGCGGGGTCCGGCCCGCCCGCTTTTACGGCAACCGCCAGCTCTCTGCCCAAAATAGTAAATATTTTTCCTTTAGCGGCGTCATTTTTCTCTTTTTTATGTTTAATATTCGCGAACTTTGAATGTCCTGACATTTAACTAAACCTCCCATAATTTAAATCGTTTAATATTTTATCACATATTAGCTTTGTAGTCAATAAACTTAGGGAAACACCGCGTAGTTTAAGGAAACACCACGCAAATTAGGAAATAAAAATAATTTTACGCGATGTTTCCTTAGAGCCTGCCTGAAAATTTCAAAGACTATTTGTATTAGATTTATTTCTTACCTTTATGTATGAAACCGCTTTAAGGTTTTATTAAGAAATCTAATTAATGTTGACATTTTTCGCTGTGTAATGTATACTAAAATTACATATTTTGTGTTTTACTATATATTTTTTTCAGAAAAAGTAAAAAGACTGTCGTAAAGTATACTTTACAAGAGATTTTTAAAAATTATTCCAAATTTAAAAATGCTGGCATATATATTTTAAGACACGCTAAAATTGTTTACTCATATACTGTTAAATCATATAAAAAAATATTTTATTTTTTAAGGAGGATTTTTTTATGATTTTAAAAAAGAGCATAGGATTGTACATTTTCCTTTCAATTATCACATGCGGTTTATTCGCTCTTTACTGGCTTGTGTCTATGGCTAACGATTTAAATGAGGTGTCAGGCGAACAGGGAACCGCGGGGGGAGTCGTTTTACTTCTCACAATTATTACATGCGGTATTTACGGCTGGTATTGGCTTTATATGGCCGGACAGAAAATAAGAATAGCTCAGACAAAAAGAAATTTCCCTTATGTAACTGATTCAAGTGTTATATACATAGTTTTAGCCGTGGTAGGTCTTTCTATCGTGTCTTACGCCCTTATTCAGAACGAACTTAATAAAATATCAGAATATGATATGAGTAATAATAACCAAAATATTCAATAATAGCGACGTATGCGGAAACGATTTTTTAATGTTCTGGCGGTTACATTAATTTTGGCGGGAGCGGGGGCTCTTTACAAAGCGTTTGTTTTGACTACGAATATTTACATACCGTGTCTATTTTATGAGAAAACAGGATTGTATTGTCCCGGCTGCGGAATATCAAGAATGTTTATCAGATTATTTGATTTTGACTTTTACGGTGCTTTTAGAAGTAATGTATGTCTCTTCACGATGTTTCCGATATTTGTATTTTACGCCGTTTTTAAGATTTTGAGATATATCAAATCTGGAAAACACTCTCAAACAAAAACGGAAACGGTTTTTGTATGGACTGTAATTGTTATACTGCTTTTGTTTGGAGTTTTAAGAAATTTTTCCGCCCTTTCATATCTTGCCCCTATATAGGCTCAGGCTATGAGAAAAACATTTTATTAGACAGGGCGCTTTCTCGCGATGGCGGTGGGGTGAGCTATTATGCTTTTTATTTCGCCGCAATAATTTTATGTGTCACTATAAATTATTAAGGGATTTAACAGAGGAGTATTTATTTTGTGAGAACGCTGATGAGTTTAAATAAAAAGGTTTGTTTTATCCACTATGGGGTATTTGTATTTTTGTGAAATAAAAGTACGAAAAGTTTTTGACTGATTGATTTTTATATTATTTATTTTGTGAGAAAGGCCGCGTTACGCGGCTTTTTTCAAATTGAGTTTTTTATTTTTAAATTTTTCTTGATAAAAAATGAAATATTGTTTAAAATTGAGATAATGATATTTTTTGGATTTATATAGTCAAACCACTTGAAAACAAACAAAAGGAGCAAGATAAAAATTATTTTCGCGAGGCAGAGAAAAGAGGACATAGCTGGAGCCTATGCCGATTGACGATAACGCCGCAAAAATGATTTTTAGCCGCCGAACTTGTTCGGTTTTTAAGTTGACTGACTATAGTAAATGAATTAAGGAAATATTGACGAAGTTAATTTCTCTAACTTTTCAAGTTTATTAAATTATAAAGTTTTCCAAAGACAAAGAGAGGATACGTTTATGTCGGAACAGTCGAGCAAAAAAGGAATGATGGCAAAAGACACGGTAATTTATATGCTTGCCAAGGGATTTGAGGGAGTAGTGGGAATATTAACGCTCTCTATTATGACATGGTTATTTTTACCGGAGAAAATGGGACAGTACTCAAACGTGAATATCGCCGTGACCACCGCCGCAATGTTTGCTATACAGTGGCTTGTTCAGTCAGTTTTGAGATATATCAACAAATACGATATAGAAAATGAGCAAGAGAAGTTTTTTACCACGGTGTTTACGGCGTGGCTTAAAGTAAACATAATCGTTATTTTTTTTGGTGTTATCGCTCTTATTATTATAAATTCAGGTGTTTTTAAAGACACCGCGTTTTCAAGGTTTTTGGACGTGTATACCCCAACGGTTATGTTTTTCGCCCTTCTTATGTTTATTACCTACAATACCGCCCAGCTTATGATTTCTATGCTCGCCGCCGTCAGAGAGGCGAAGACAAACCTCTTTATATCGGTGTTTTCGGTAACGGGCAAAATAGCTCTTATTTATATTCTCGCCACGAATTTTGGGAGAAGGATAGAATGGATTTTTCTAAGCTACGCTGTCTTTGACGGCATAACGTCTGTAATCGGTATTTTTAAGCTTAAAATATACAAATACATTAATGTGAGAAAAAGTTCTCCCGAGATTTTAAAGGATTTAAAGGCTTATGGAATTCCTCTTATGGGAAATCTTATAGCTACCTCCGTGCTCAACAAATCGGATATTTATATTATAACGGGATTTAAGGGGGAAGCTCAGGCGGGAATCTATCAGACGAATTACTCTATTATCGCTTCGGCTTTTACTCTGCTTTCAGCCGCTGTTATGCGGGGAAGCTATCCTACTATTCTGAAGACATGGAGCGAGGGGAAAAAAGAACTTTCGGCGAATCTTGTCTCAGAGGCCGTCAGAATGTTTCTGCTTATTTCCGTTCCTGCGGTTTTTGGTGTTTTATGCGTCTCTGAAACAGCCGCCAGCGTGCTTTTTGAAAGCGGCTTCGTCGAGGGGCACACGGTAATGGTATGGGTTGCCGCGGGAATGACTCTTCTGGGCCTTACAGAGTACTGTATCAAACCGTGGGAGCTTAACGCCAGAACAAAATCGATATTTTACAGAAGTCTTATAGGCGGGATTGTGAATATCGCTGTTAATTTAATTTTTGTGCCTGTCTTTGGTTATTACGCCGCCGCTGTGAGCACGTTTATCGGCTTTTTTGTTTATTTTGTTCTCGCCTATATGGGAACAAGGAAACTTATGAGGTGGAATCTGCCACTTTTGGTTTATGTCAGGATAATTATAAGCGCCGTTATTATGGCAGTCGTTATTATAGCCGTGCGATTTGTTATGGGCGACGGAACCCTTTCTCTTTGCTGTATGATTGGGGCGGGGATAACCACATACGCTTTGGCGTTATTTTTCACGGGGGAAATTAAACGTGAGGTTAAAGCTATTTTAAACGTTTTAAGAAGGTCTATTGGCAAAAGTTAAAAAGGCGAATACTTTCGCTGTTGGTTATGAGAATTTTTGTTATACAAAAATTCGAG
>CANOGI010000095.1 GCA_947565475.1 uncultured Eubacteriaceae bacterium | reverse complement strand
TTTTGACGTGTTTAATCTCTTATTAAGATTTCCGTCTTCCATTTCTTTGAAAGCGTCTACCATATCTTCAAAAACATTTTTTGTAGTGTCAATAAACATTCCCAAACTATTTGAAAGC
Organism: uncultured Eubacteriaceae bacterium; assembly: GCA_947565475.1. Lineage (GTDB taxonomy): Bacteria > Bacillota > Clostridia > Lachnospirales > CAG-274 > MGBC114079. The sequence continues at coordinate 7,732 of CANOGI010000095.1, read as the reverse complement.
TGTCCGACCTCGTTTGTGATGTTTGTTCTAACGTCTACGCTAAAGTCACCTTCGGCGGCTTTTCTCGCTTGTTTAGTAATATGTACGATTGGCTTTACTATTGAGTTGGTAATAATTATAGCTATAGTAAGAGAAATAATTAAGGTTAAGAACAAAACAACAATAAGTACAACCTCGGTTACTTTTGCTGTAGTTGTGGCCTCTTCATCAAGGACATCTCTTCTGTCTATAGCCGCCTGGCGAATGTTGGCGACGTTATTATACGCGGTTTCCACTTTCTCGACAATCAAGGTAAGACAGCGGTTGATACCGTCGAAATCTTCTGCCAGACACGCGGCGCCTAACTCTTTTGATAAATCGCTGACGCTTAAAAAGTCGTCTAAGAACTTTTGTCTTAAATTATATAAGTTTTGCTGCGCCTGTGGTGTGAGAGAAGTGTCGCTATCTACGCAGGCTTTATACCTGTCGGTTATGTCAGTTACGTTTTCCAGGTGACCGTTAAGTTCGTTCAGCGCGTCGTTAGTTCTGGTTTTATCCTGATGGATTTCAGATTGGACTATAACATTTAGAAAAGCTCGCCTGAATTTAGCCACCTCAAGTTCAAGTTCGCTTGAGAGATTAAGCCTTTCAGCGGCTGTACCAAGCATAAGCTCATATTTACCGTTTACGTTAAGAAGCGAGAAAAAACCAAAAATTCCAATCAGTGCGGAAAATATCAACATTATGGCAACTAGTATAATAACTCTTGCTTTGATTGAAAAGTTTTTGTAAGAATGTGACATCTTACTCATAAATATCATCTCCTTGTAAAATAAAGTTTTATGTAAATAAATTATATCACGATAAGGTACAAATTGCAAGTATATTGTTTAAAAATAGAATTATATCGATGTTACTATTACAAGGAAAAAAGTGATTATTGGAAATAAAAAATCCACAAATTTAAAAGGAAAAAATCTTTAAATTTGTGGATTTTTTATAAATTTATATATATGTCGAAACAAGTTGAATGCTACTTGTATTTTTGTTTTGTAAAGCGATAATACTCTAAAACTACGGCGGATAATTCCATTTTTGTATTAGGTGAGAAGTTTGCTCTCCTATCTAATACAAGAGTAAATACCCCGCTTAAAAAGCGGGATACTTACTTAGCCTAAAATAAGTTGTTAAAGTCCACATTTGAGTTTAAAGCGGCTTCGGCGTTTTCTTTTTGTATTTGAAGGAAAATTTCTTTTCGGTGAACAGAAATATTTTTCGGAGCGACAATGCCGAGTTTAACTTGTTCCCCCTGAATACCGAGAACGGTAATTTCTATATCGTTTCCAATCATTATTGAGCTGCCTTTTTTTCTTGTAAGGGCAAGCATTTCTATTCACCTCCGTTTTTTTTATTTAATTCTTCATAAAAATAATATTTTATTGGGTAATCCTCATTTTTTGTGATCATCTGCATTCCTTTATTTGTTAATAGATTGATCACAACAGGGGCTTTTAAATTGACAGACATCTTACTTACTATTTTTGGAATTACGACTATATTATAAATAAGAAGACTATCGTCTGAAATCTCTCCTAAGGAGTTTAAATCATCATCATATACAAGAGGATTATAGTCGGGAATAATTTTATATACGTCCATCATTATAAAAGCTGTTTTAGGGTCTTCGGTTGACTGAAGCCAGCGAAAAACGGAATTGCTGTCGGAGGCGTCTTTCTCAACGATAACAAATTTCTTTAACTTCTCAAAACCGGGAAGACCATTATCAAATGTATAAATTTTATTTTCATCTATATCAATGTTACCGAAATTCTCTGTTTCAATAACCATAGTATAACCACCTTTATTATAAGAAATCCGCCAAGGTAAGCTGTGTTATAGTCATACCTACTTTTAAAGAGGCGTTATAAGAAGCGTTAGCTACGTTAAAGTTCATAGCCGCCTCAGCGTAATTCACGTTTTCATTGCTTGACATAAGTTTTGTGTAATTAACGCTGTCGTCTCCGAGACGGTCTTGAATGAGTTCTATACGGTTCATTCTTACGCCAAGATTAGTGTGTTGTTCTGTAACTGATGAATTGAAATTATTTACTTTTGAGATCATTGCCTCAAATTCCGAGCGGATTTTTTTGTCAAAGTTAGCGACGTCAGCCACAGACAAGGACTCAAAAGGAACCCCATCGAAATAAGTGTCAATATCCGCCTGGGACAAATCTCCCGCCATATAATCAAATACCTTGTCAAAATAATGAAGTTCGTCGTACATTTCTTTAGGATATACCTCGTATACCGAAGAATTTATGGTTATATAATTATTAACTCCGACTTCAAGTTTGATTTCATCAGGAACTACGGCTTTATTGAATATTTCTGTAGGAACTTTAATATCGACTTTCTGACCGTTTATAAAGAACTCAACACCATCGTTATCAGCGTTTTTCTGAGCGACAAGAGGATTTACCTGGTCACTGTCAACAAGTACGGCTTGTTGGGTTCCGTCGGTGTTTTTAAGTAAAATGTCATGTTCGTAGGTTGTCTCGATAAATTCCATTGTATCTGATGAAAGGTAAGGTCTGAGTTCTTTTACGACAGCGGTTCTGTCAGCCTCATAGCCATTTACGGTAGCTAATTCCTGCTCCGTTAAACTTTCAAGATCCGGCGGGTCTCCAATGATGTCTTTAATTTTGCCGTTAAAGTCGGCGATTTGAGCGGCGTAATCATTTACTTTATTTACAATATTGTCGTTTACAGCCTCAAGAAGTTTATCGGCGTCCACATTAACGTCATAAGCGTCAGGGTTTAATATATTCTTTCCTGTAAAGTCGTCTTTTATTATAGGCGGTGTATTTGTTTTGTAGCCAGAAAAAACATATCTTCCCATATACGTTGAGTTTAACTCTGACTCAAGCTGTCCTACATAGGAATTAAACTGATTTAAGATTTTCTGCCTGTCGTCTTCTTTAAACTGATCGCTCGCTCCTTGTACGCAAAGCTCGCTCATTGACTCGAAAATTGAAGTTATGTTTTTAAAAGCGGATTCGGTTATTTCCATCCATGACGCGGCTTGTTTTGAATTTGACGTATATTGCTCTGTTGATGAGACAATGTTACGAAGCTTTAAAGCGCGGCTCGCGAGTATAGGATTTTCGGAAGGCATTTGTATTTTTTTGCCTGATGACATCTGCGTGTAATATTTATCTAATTGATTCATATTGTTATTAATTCTTACAAGCATTGAGTTTGTCATCATATTGTTTGTAATTCTCATATAACTCCTCCGTTCTGATATATTATTCTTTCAATATTTGTAAAAGAATATTCGTAAATTTGGGTTATGGATTTATTAATAATCTATAGCGGAACAATAAAAAATGAACAAATAAAATTCAATAAAACTTGATATAAAAAAATTATTTTATTGTTTTGCTCTAAAAATTTTACGAATTGCTATAGTTAAAAATTTTTACGGTGATTCTACATAAAAATAAGTAAACAAAGAATTATTTTTATTTTTAACCGATAGAGAAAGTCACCCGCTTTTTAAACGGGGGTACTTACTCTTGTATTCGGAGGGAACGCAGTTTCACTCTGAATACAAAGGCGAATACTTTCGCCGCCGGTTACGAGAATTACCATATTATTAATCAATAAAAGAGGTCAAAAGTCTGCCGCCTAAAAGACGGCGTTTTTGACTTATATATGTTAAGTTTTAAATATCCGTTTTATACTCCAAGTCCGTTTATAAGAGTGTCATAAACCTTGCTTACGGACTGCATAAGTTTTGACGACGCCACGAAAAGCTGCTGGTTTTTAATCATACTTGTAAGTTCTTCATTTAAACTTACCCCGGAAACGGAAATTCTCTGATTATCTGTTGTTGTGGTTAACTCCTCGTAAAACTCGTCAAAATTGTTCGCTTGCCTTTTATCTATAGCGAGCTCTGTTGAGACACCGTTTACAAAATCAAAAACGTTACCCTCTTTAAAAAGAGAACCGTTGTTTCTGATAGTCGTAAATTGAAGAATTATCTCGTTATTGCTTTCTTGAAGCGGTGACGGAGACGTAGACGCGGCGAGTCTTGACGAATCCTTCAAAAGTAGCTGTGACATTGAGAAATTTGAGGCGGTTATTTTCGAGTAATCAACATCTCCCGCCGTTTCTATAACAGAGCCGTTCTCATCTCTATATGAAAAGAAAAGATTTCCTTGTTTTCCCTCGGCGTCATATCCGTTTATATGTCCGTCCATACCCTCAATATCGGTTCCGTCTAAATGTTTTCCCTCATTGAAAGCTCTCGCTATAGTTTGAACGAACGTATTGAGTTTATCTATGTAGTAAGGAATACCTTTGTAATTTTGAACACCATCTTTGTTTGCCGCGTTATCTAAGACGTTTCCATCTCTTATATCAAGAAGTCCTTTGAGCTCGCCGGAGAGACCTTTTGAGCTAAAATTGCTTCCTGTGTTCCATTTAAGGTCGTAAAGGCCAGGGGCGTCATCTTCGTCAAGGCGTGAGCCCTCACCTCTCGCGACACAATTTATTTTCGCGTTGTCAAAGTGATTTACTAAAGTCTGACCGTTTATAAGAACCATATATTTTTGCCCTTGCTCGGACGAAAATTCCCTGACTTCCGTATTCACATATTTTGAAAGCTCATCCACGAGAAGCGCTCTTTGATCGCGTAGCTCATTGGCGTGGCTTCCGTCTGTTTCCTGATAAAAAATCTCTCTGTTTAAAGCGGTGATTTGGTCTCCTATAGAATTTATTCTTTTAACGACAGATTCTATTTCGTCGTTTATATCTCTTTGCTGAGTTTTTAATGACTCGGCGTAAGAGTTAATTGTATCAACAAAAGATGAGGCGAAATTTATCACGCTTGTTCTATATGTCGTGTCGCCAGAGCTGAAAGTCAAACTGCTCACACTGTCTAAAAAGTCTTCTACAGAAGCGGTTATACCTGATGTTGAGAGCTCACTGAAAACGGTCTCAATTAAGTCAAGCTGGTCGTTTTTCTCAGAATACTCACCGAAAGTAGAGTTCTGCTCCCAATATTTTTTATCAAGGTAAAAATCTCTTATTTGAGTTACTCCGTAAACCTCGCTTCCTGTGCCTATCATACCTTTTCCGCACACTCCTGGAAGCGGGATAGATGAACGAACCTGAGCTACTTGTCTTGAATAACCTTTTGTAGCTGAGTTCGCTATATTATTTGAAACTACGGAAAGGCAATTTTTAGACGTAAACAAAGCGCTTGTGGCTATATTAAACTCAAAAAAAGCTGAATTCATTTTAAAACCTCCTTAATTAACGGCCGACAACTCCCATACCGTTTACAACTTTATCAACCATTGAATCTATTATATTTATAAATTTTGAGGACGCCTGAAAAGCGTACTGATATTTAAGCATATATGAAAGCTCCTCGTCAAGGGAAACGCCTGATAAGGTTTGACGCTTGTTGTCTACGGAGGTTAAAAGTCCCTCGTGCTGGTCATAATATTTGCTTGCCTCGTTTACCTCATTGGAAACATTGTCAACAATAGAGCGGTAATAATTATTTACAGAATATGGATTTCCAAAAGCGTCCTCAAGTCCGTCAACTCCGTTTTCCCATTTTTTCATAACCTCAAGTATAGCTGTTGTGTCTCCAACGGCTCCGGATGCGGATAAAGCGAGATAGTTATATCCATCTGTGTCTCTAAGTATGGGGTTTATTTCCAAATTAGTTGTTGTATAGTCGTCACTGGCTACTATTTTAGTAAAAATAGGAACGCCGTGTCCGCCTGTCAAATCAAAAGTGTCTCCGCTGGCGAAAGAGTCATTTAAAAGATTAACAATTCCGTTCACAAGATTATCAAAATCTTTTTGAACAGACGGTATAAGGAAATTAGAAGTTTCATTGTCTGGAGAATTATATCTTCCGACAGTATTTCCTCTCGACACGAGCATACCTTTTAAAAGTCCTCCGCAGTTTTCAGAACCTCCGGAAAGCTCCTGAGTGCTTAAATCACCGAAAATGGATACAACGTCGGCGTTTTCTGGGAGAATTGTTTCAGATTGCGTAAACACAGGTTCTACAAAAGCGTAGCCGGGGGTAGAGTATTTTAGACCGATTTTATTAACCACGCCGTTTACAAGAAGCTCTTTTCCCTCTACAAGGATATCGGCTCTGCCGTTGGCGTTATCTTTCACGGTTATATCAAGGTATGAGCTTAACTCATCCAAAAGAATATTTCTTGAGTCACGGAAATCGTTGGCGTTGTCTCCGCTCATTTCATTATATATTATTTTATCGTTTAACTCATCTATTTTAGTAACTATATCGTTTATTTTGCCCACTGTGGTTTTAATCTGCTCGTTTAGATTAATTTGATAGTTATAAAGCCCATCTTGAATATCGTTCATTTTATCAAGAAAAGTGACGCAGGTCTCTATAAATGAGCCTCTTGTCTCAATACCGTCTGGATAAATCGAAAGCTCGTTTAATCCCTCCCATATATTGCTTATAACGTCCTGCGCCGCGTATGAGCTCTCAAGCTCTCCCAATATATTCTCAACTTCCTGACCCGTCATATATTTAGCGGAGTAATAATTAGCCGTACTCGCCTCATCTCTATACTCGGCGTCAAAAAATTTATTTCTTATTTGTCTTATCTCGCTTAAATCGGTTCCCATTCCGATTTGAAGGAGACCGACTTTGCTTTCGCGATAGGGTCTGTATAAAAACGTCTGTTGTATATTACCCTGACGGGAATATCCGGCGACACCAGAGTTCGCCATATTGTGTCCAGTTGTGGAAAGACCGGACTGAGCGTTTCTTATACCGCTTACGCCTATGCTGTAGCTTGACATTGAAGCCATATAAAATTTCCCCCTTTATTGTTTTATATCAAAGAATCTGTCGCCCGTCGGAATCTCGTTTCCGTGGGTATCGCAGTAGTAGGGTTTTCCGCTTAACGTACCTCTTAAAACATTCATTGAAAATTCCGTTTGGTTAAGAGCTTCTTCTATTAAAATACGATTGCTCTCGTTTATCTCTTTAAGCTTTCCTAAAAGGAGAGCGGCACGGTCGCGCGCTTTTCTTACATCGTCGACTTCCGCTTGTTTATCAATATACTCAATCAATTTTGTAAGAGTAATATTTTCTGAAGGCTTATTAAGAACAAAAGCAATATCGGAAAAAAGCTCTTCTCTTTTTTTATCGAGCTTGAGCGTTTTTCCGACTAAGATATTTTCGTTACTGTTAATTTTTTGAAGTTCCTCAATATTGTTTTTAATGATAACTTCTCGTTTCTCTTTCCCGCTTTCGATTAATTTCTCATACAAATCGTTCATTTCGTTTAAATTAATAATTAACTCATTTATCAGACCCGCCAAATGCAATCACCTCAATATTTAGAAATATAAGGTCTTTAGTTTTAAAAATTTTTTATTAAATGTATCTCATTATTTTATTGGCGATATCCTCAGCCGATACGTTATAAGAGCCGTTGTCGATACGGTTTTTAATATCGTTTATTTTATCCTCTCTGACAGAAGGGGAAGATAAAGCCGCTTTCAGGGCAGTCTGAAATTCTTTCGCCTGTTCGGAAACGTTTAATTTATCTTTTTTTTCTCCCGAAACAATTTTTTTGCCTGAGACAACGGGTTTAGCTTCGTAAGTTTGATACAGCTTAGAAATATTTGAGATTTTCATAATATAAACCTGCCTTTTTAAATAAATTTTTAGAAAACA
>CANOGI010000094.1 GCA_947565475.1 uncultured Eubacteriaceae bacterium | reverse complement strand
GCATATAATTATTGTTATTATCCCATTAAAAAAAGCGTAAAACAAATTTCGTATTAAAGAAGGTTCAAAACTTTTATCTGTATATAATGTAACCGCAAATATAACTAATGTTTCCATTACACAACTTATTAGGCTTATTTTAAATATATGGTTATATTTTTTTAAATAATTTGCCATAAACGCCGAGAACATACCAGTTATTATAAAATATATTAAAAAAGCCGTATTAAAATTGAACGCTATGTAATAAATGATACAGACGGAAAAATTCAAAATTATAGCGAGCCTGTAATTCAAAAGCATCGCCGCGAGCATTGTAAAAGTCAATATAGGCATAAACATATAGGGCACATTCACATTTGCCAGGAGTTTCACGGAAACGGTAAGTATTATATATAATGAGAATAAAAGCAAAGCCTCATTTTTTCTCGTATAAAGTTTTATATGAAATCTATATAAATAAAACACCGTTAACAAATAAATAAAAAGTATAATGAGCGCTATACCGATTAAGGGAATTATATTTTCAAATATTGTATTTTTTTGTATATAACCACCTGTGTATAAAATAGAGTATATTTCCTCGTTTATTATTTCTCCGGCGTCAACTATTTTTTGATTTTTTAAAACCATTACAGGTTCTATTGAGGCGAGTTTTTCCTGTTTCGCTTTTTCAGTGGCGTCTACGTCAACTATAAGGTTAGGCTCAAGAACAGATGAGATTATTATATAACCTATATCATAAAGCCGTGATGACAAATTAAGGTCGGAAAGCTCGCTTTTTACGTAGATTAATATTTTATCCTCGTTATCCTCTCGTATTCCCTGTTCAAGCGCTGAATTGGTTATTTTTATCAGATTATCCCTAAATTTATAAAAATCATCTTTTTTCATATTAATAAGGGTATATATTTGATTTGATGACAAATATATCTTTGACGAGAGCTCGTGGGATGAGTTCTGATAATCGTTTTTTAAAGCATCTGAATTTGAGACAAGATAGTCGAAAAATGAGTTTATGTTTTCAGTAACTCTTTTTTGTACCGCCGAATCCTGCGTATAAAGAGATGACATCTCGGAAAGGGCTTTATCTATGTTGCGCTGTGTCGCAACATCATTTTTTATTTCTTCTTTAGCCACAAATTTTTGAGGACTTACGGAGCCTACTTGAAGATTATTTGTCTCTGAGGTGTAATTTCCGTAAATCATACAAATTATTGTTATTATATATGAGATTATAACAAGTGTTATATTAATAATTTGTTCTTTTTTTAGGTTTAATTTTAGCACAATATCCCTTCTTTTGTTTTCAATAATTAAAATTATAAAAGATTAAGTCAAAATAAAAAATATTTTATAAACCTGAAATTGTAAAGTTTTAATCACGATTTTTACTTTTGTAATCACCGTAAATAAAATGTTTTTATAAAATAAAACACGTAAAACTCAAAAACAGCTCAAAATACTTTTATAAAAATTTGTGTAAAATAATTTTTATAACGAACTGCTAAAAAGTTCTCGATAAGTTTAAGTTTAAAAGTAAAATCGCCGCTTCTGAGAATTTTTTTCGGTTTTATTATCATTATTTATTTTTAGACTTTATGGGTTTTAGATTTTTTTCTTTTTTTTGTTCATATACCTCATAAGCGTTTATTATTTTTTGAACGAGAGGGTGTCTTACTACGTCTTTATTTGTCAGGGTGACTATTTCTATATCGTCTATACCCTGTAGAATTTTTGTGGACTCAATAAGACCGGAACGTTTTCCGCCGGGAAGGTCGATTTGAGTAATATCGCCTGTTATTACAGCTTTTGAGCCGAATCCTATTCTTGTTAAGAACATTTTCATTTGCTCGGGTGTAGTATTCTGGGCCTCATCAAGGACTATAAATGAATTATCAAGAGTTCTTCCTCTCATATACGCGAGAGGGGCCACTTCTATAGCGCCTTTCTCAATATTTTTTTGGAATTGATCCGCTCCCATTATCTCATATAAGGCATCATATAACGGTCTTAAATACGGATCAACTTTCTGTTGCATATCGCCAGGGAGAAAACCCAAATTCTCTCCTGCCTCTATCGCGGGTCTGGTTAAGATTATTCGATTTACGTCGTTATTTTTAAACGCTGTTACAGCCATTGCCATCGCGAGATAGGTTTTACCTGTTCCGGCGGGGCCAACTCCGAAAACGATAGTGTTGTTTTTTATTTTATCCGTATACTTTTTTTGTCCAAGGGTTTTTGGTTTTACTGGTCTGCCAGAAATTGTCATACATATAAAGTCATTGTTTATTTCCTGAATTTCCTCTACGGATTTTTCTTTTAATTCCGAAATATAATAATTTATTTTTTGCTCATCTATTATCTCACCTTTATTCGCTGTTTCAGTTATGGCATATAAAACTTTTTTAGCTATCTGAATGTCTTTATCTTTACCAGAGATTATTATGCCATCATCTCTGTTTACTATAGATACTGAAAAAGCGTTCTCAAGTTTTTTGATATTCTCATCAAATTTACCGAATACTTCTGATATAAACTCATTATCTATCTGTATTTTCTCATGTTCCATTAATTTGATGTGCTCCTTTCGATTTTTTGTTCTTCTCCTATGTCCGATATTACTGTTACATAAGCCGTTATAATTAGCTCTTTATCAGTTTTTTCATATACATATGACTTGTTTATTATATCCGTATTAAAATCAAAAGTTTCAAGTATTTGTTTATTTATTAATATTTCACCTCTTTTTTTAGCCTCATCGACCGTACGGACTTTTTCTTTATAGTAAAACTCTTTATATGTGGTTGTTATTAAAATTAACGGAAGAGGGTAATCATCGGTTATTTTTAATTGTCCTAAAGAGTTGTATGTATCATAGTTCTCAAATTCTGTTTCGGGATTATAGATTTTCAGTTTTTTTCCGAAGAGCTCTAAATTATATAAATTTTCCTCTTTTCCGCTGTATATTTTCTCGTTATATTTGAAAGGAACAGAAGCGGTCATTTTACGGGTTATTTTCCCTTTTATCTCGGCGAAAGAATGGGTGTAATTTTTTACTGTTCCATTTTCATCCTCAGATATTAAAAGCTCACCCGAAACAAGTATGTCGCCTTTTGAGACGGCGTCTCCCTTTTTTACAAGAGGGGAGCCTCTTTTAGTTATTATGGATTCTATTATAGCGTCTTCCTTGGCAGCTATATCACACGGTTCGGACGCGTCTATATTCTTTATAATGGGAAGCGTTTCTCTGAGTTCTATAGAAGCTTTTGTGCCTTTCATCTCTATTGTTATCCACGAGATTTCAGGAAAATGATTTTTTAATTCTTTTTTTAAATTATCCGTATCGACGGAATTTTTATAAGAGCCTACTGAAAATCCTTTTGCCTCACAGAAACTTAATATATCTTTTGTTTTTATCCGAGAATTTCCGCTTACCTCAATCAACCATATAAAAGAAGAAAGAGTATAAAGGGACACTATAAAAACTATTATTCCCAATATGTAAAGTTGTCTTTTTTTTAAGGATTTTATTATAAAAGGTCTTCCGAAACGACCTTTTATTTTAATATGGCATTTTGATTTTTTTGTGTAAGGTTTTAATTTTTTAAAATCTTTTACGGAAACTTTCATTTCCGCACCTCTTTGTGTCTCTGTTAAATCCCATATGAAAATTCCTTTTTTTGATATAAGGTTTAGAAAACGTTCTATAGAAAAACCTCTCACCTCTATAATAACATAACCGAGCAAATAATTCCATAGTATTGAAAGCATATTTTATCACCTACAACAAAAAATAATATAAATTTAATAAAAAAGTAATATATTTGTTTTTTTCAGAAAGAATTTTTAAGAAAGGAACAAGAAAATTAAATCGCGATGAGTTTATCAATAAAGTGAGTGTTAAAAAAATTTTATATATACTCAAAATTTGAGATTGTCCCCGATATTACTATTAAATCTTTTCTTAACTCTTTTAAAAAAAGCTTTGTCCCTTTTATGGTGATTATTCCCTCAGTGGTGGATATTCTTATTTTTTTTTGATTGTATTCTATTATATTTTTGTAATTTTCTATTGACATACTATTTTTGCCTGTAATAGTTATTAATGGAAGATTAAGCATTATTTCTCTCGGTAAATCAAGCGCTGTTGTTAAATTAGCTTTTAATGATTTTATGGGGGATTTTTTATTGAGATTCATTTTTATACCTCCCTTTAAAAAATTATATGACTTTTTAAATTTATTTATACGGTTTTATATTTTCAAAGCTGAAAAAATATGGTATAATAAAAGGCGCTAAAGAATGTTTATACTTCATCAGAAACTGAGTATCACGCTTAACTTTATTATATTTTTGGAGGTAATTTTATGTCAAATTTTTTCTATGATAAAGATATTGAAACGGAAGTTATTGAGGAGGGAAAGAACTATAGAAAAGTGAAAGCCCACGGTGGAAATATCATGTTTGTTGAGGTTATTTTTGAGAACGGCGGAGAAGGGGCGCCTCACACTCATATACATGAACAGGCGAGTTACTGTACGGAAGGAGAGTTTGAGTATACTGTTGGTGACGAGACAAAAATTATCGGAGCTGGCGATACGGTTTATGTTCCCTCTAATGTGCTTCATGGTTGCAAGCTTCTTGGAAAAAGAGGAGTGCTTATAGATATATTTTCACCATTGAGAGAAGATTTTTTGAGGAAATGAGGGTTACTTGTATGGAATATATAATTGATAGGTTTGAGGAGAATTTCGCTGTATGTCAAAATACTGTCAGCGAAAAGATTGAGAATATTGAAAGCAATCTTATTCCTAAAGAGGCGAGAGAAGGGGATGTGATTGTTTTTACTGATGGCAAGTATTTTTTGGATAGCGAGAAAACAAAGGAAAGAAAAAAGATAATAGAGGAAAAATTTAATTCTCTTTGGAAATAATTATATGCTTGGTTATTAAAATTTTATGAATATATATAAATTTTAATTGAATACTATAAAAAATTAATTTTAATAAAATTTTTGATTTTTTGAAATTTTTTTATGAACCGCTTTTCCCGATAGAAAATTATTTTACAGAGGTGCTTTTGATGCGATCCATTTTTGGAAAATTGTTTCTTATTTATTTAGTTGCTTTGGTTATAAGTCTTATTTTTATTACAATGGCGCTTATAAAGGCTTTTAGTTTATATTTGGAGAGGCAGAAAAAAGATTTGCTTACTGAGCAGGGAGGAAAGATTGTTCAGGCTTTAGAGGAATCCTATTATTGGGGCGGTTTTTTTGATAAAAAAAAGCTTGACAACGAAATTTCTATTCTTGACGAATATCTTGACGCGAGTTTTATCTATGTTGACTCAAGTTATAAAATCAGAATTATTTCTAATGATATTGACATGAAATGGCTTGGTGAAAACATAGCCGCTTATGAGGTGAAAGAGGCTATGAACGGATATATTACTGAAAGCAAAGGGAATTTGGGAGGAATATTTGATAAACCTGTTATTACAGTAGGTTATCCTGTTATGGTTAAAGGAGATATAAACGGTGTTATTTTTATGAGCTCTCCGTTAACAGAACTTGAAAAGCTTGGTAACAATGTATATAAAATAATTATTTGCATTATTTTAGCGGGAGGTTTTTTTGGCTTTATTATTATTTATTTTTCCTCAAAAAAAGTTACTAAACCTTTAAGAAAAATTAACGAGGCGGCTAAAATTATTGCTAATGGGGATTTTGGAAAAAGGATTTTTGTAAAAGGCTCGGATGAGGTGGCACAGCTCGCCAGAAGTCTTAATGATATGGCGGAAAGTCTTAATGAGCAGGAAAAAAGGCGCAGGGAGTTTATTTCTAATATTTCTCATGACCTACGTTCTCCTCTTACATCAATGAAAGGATTTGTACAGGCGATTATTGACGGGACTATTCCCTCTGAAAAACAGGAGCATTATTTAAAAATTGTTCTTGACGAGTCGGAGAGGCTCGCGGCGCTCGCTAATAATATGATTAACATAAATAACCTTAACGGTGAGGAAAATACTCTTGATTTGTCTGAATTTGATATAAATGACCTTATTAAAAAGACTATTTTTAATTTTGAAAACAGAATTATAAGCAAAAAAATTAATTTGCGGGTAACTTTTGAGGAAAAGGTTTTTTTTGTAAGGGCGGACTATGAGAAAATACAGAGAGTTATTTATAATCTTATCGATAATGCTGTTAAATTTACCGACTTAGGTGGGGAGATATTTTTGGAAACAAAAAAAACCGATAACAAAAAAATCGCGGTATATGTCAGAGATAACGGAAGGGGTCTTTCTGAAGAGGATAGAAAAAGGGTTTTTGACAGGTTTTATAAAGCTGATGTTTCGAGAGGCGAGGATAAAAAAGGCAGCGGAATAGGCTTATCCATAGTTAAGGAATTTATTTTGGCTCACGGAGAGGTTATTACTCTTAACAGTGAGCTTAACAAGGGGTGTGAGTTTATTTTTACATTACCCTTTGTGAAGAATAAAAATAAGCAATAATGGAAAATGTGATATTTACAATTAAATATTACAATGAAAAGTATATCGACGATAATATGTATTTTAGTCAAGACTACTTGAATTTTTGTATAACAAAAATTCGAGTAACCGATGGCGAAAGTATCCTCCTTTGTATTTAGTGGAAGGCTGGTCGCAAAACTTCGTTTTGCTACTCGCCCGTGAAAACTGGCTTGCACTCCACCTGAATACAAGAGTAAGTACCCCCGCTTTTTAAGCAGGGGTACTTACTCTGTAGGTTAAAAAATAAGCTGTTCTTATGAGTTAAAAGCGAATAGCTTATTTTTATATTTATCATAATTTAACATGAGTTCAATGAAAAATAACAGAAAAACTTCGTTTTTCGAGATTAGGCAAAGCGAAAGTTTTGTATTATAAAGTTTAGGTCAAGCCTTTAAAAAGGGCCAGCGTCCCACGGTTTTAATCTTTTAAGTTGGTGCGAATGAGGCAGAGCCTCAATGTTTTTATGCTTAAAGAATATTTTTTGATGTTTATAAACTTTTTACAATAGAAAAATGTTCTATTAATCATAAATTTTTGTTGAACTCACATTAATTTATTATACTATTTTTAATGAGAGTTCAATAAAAAATAGCAGTAAAGCGTAGCTTTGAGATTAGCTTTCGCGATAGAAAAAGGTTTCGTTAACTATAAATTTTTATCCAACTCTCGTTATTTTTAATACCACCTAATCATAGGCAAATCATTATTTATTCCGTTTGTCACAAGAATTTGGTGTAAGTCCACAACTCCGTTATGGAAAATAGCGGCGCAGGAACAAAGATACATTTCCCACATTCTTATAAACTCGGAGTTGAATTTTTTTGATATCTCCCTTAAATTATTATGAAAATTTCTATTCCAGCATAATAATGTTTTTGTATAATGATTTCTCAAATTTTCAATGTCTAAAGTGTGGAAATTATACTCTCCGAATAAGTTTTCTATTTCCCGAAGGCTTGGTATTACTCCGCCGGGGAATATATATTTTTTTATCCAAGGATCTCCGTCGAATTCTTTCAACGCGCTTATATAATGAAGTAGGAAAAGTCCGCCAGGATTTAATATTTTTTTCGCTGTTTTTATAAATTTATCGTAATTTTTTCTTCCAACATGTTCTAACATACCTATACTTACAATACGGTCAAATTTTCTGTCAAGGCTCGGTAAATCACGATAGTCCATAAGCTCAACCTCTAAGCTGCTTTCGAGGTTTTCTTCATTTATACGTTTTTGGAATTCTTTTTGCTGTTCTTTACTTAGAGTTATTCCCAATCCCTTAATTTTATATTTTTTAGCCGCCGTTATTAAAAGATGTCCCCAACCGCAGCCTATGTCTAAAAGCGTTTGTCCTTCTTTAAGATATAATTTTTTTAAAGTGTAATCTATTTTATTTATCTGAGCGTCATATAAGGAGTCATTCTCATTTTTAAAATATCCGCAGGAATAGCTCATCGTTTCATCAAGCCATAATTTATAAAAGTCATTTCCTATATCGTAGTGAGAAGAAACTTCTTTTAACTGATTTT
>CANOGI010000093.1 GCA_947565475.1 uncultured Eubacteriaceae bacterium | reverse complement strand
AAGACTACTCGAATTTTTGTATAATAAAAATTCTCGTAACCAACGTCAAAAGTATTCGTAAGCTTTCGCTCCCCTGAATACAAAACTAAGTTTCCCCTCTTAAAAAGTGAGGGACTTCCTCTGTCGGTTAAACTAATCCCAAACAATATTGTCTCCAAGCTTTGAGTTTATATCTTCCTCAAAGTCAAACTCCGTTTGAACATCCGTCATGTCAAACTCTCCGCTTTTGGCGTCGAAATCCTTTTCAGTCACGACATATAAATCAAAATCTCTCCCATATTTTTTAGAAAGTTTTGACGTTATCTCATCTTTAAGTGTTAAAACTCTGTCAAAATATCCCTTTTTAGAGCAAACCAAATAAATTTTATCGTCAAGTATTTTGGGCTTAATCTGTAAAAGAAAACTTCTGTCGGCCATTTTAAAATCCTCCGTAAAAATCTTCCATGACGACACAGCCTCTTTCATATTCTCCGAAGCCGCCTTAGGTTTCGGCTTAGGTGACTCCGGCGCCTCCTCATTTTTCTCATTATCAGGGACAACGCTTTCTTTTCTTATAAAATCACCATCGTCTATTTTTTTTCTGAGGTTTCTCATCTCGGCTTTAAGCTGCTCTATGTTCTCTCCTCCGACAGGATTGCATATTTTAATACATGAAACCTCAAAAATAACCCTTGGATTTGAGGCATATTTAAGACTCGACTGTAACGCTGAGAAGTTGTTTATAAGCTCAATGATAAATCCCCTGTCGATTTTCTCCCCTTGTTCTTTATACCTCAAAATATTCTCTTTTGAGAACTCAAGGGCGTAAGACCCCTCTGACACGGAAACAGCGACAATAATATTTCTCAAATGAAGTATAAGGTCGTCTATAAACCTTATAATATCCCGTCCGTCAGAAACAGCGCGCTCAATAATCTCCATACATTTCTCGTTGTTTTGATTAAACAAGGCGTCTGTCATCTCAAAAAACACTGAGGAGTCAACAGCCCCGCAAACGTCTAAAACTTTTCTCAAAGTTATTTCCTCTCCGAAATAAAAAGACTGGCACTGGTCGATTATACTTAAAGCGTCCCTCATAGCCCCGTCGGAAACAGCGGCTATATAATTGACTGCCTCGTCCGTCACCGAAACATTTTCCGCATCCATATATTTTTTAAGCGTATCGCCTATCAACTCGGCTGATATTCTTTTAAAATCAAACCTTTGGCACCTTGAGTGTATAGTTATGGGTATTTTCTGTGGGTCTGTTGTGGCTAATATAAAAACAACGTGGGATGGGGGCTCCTCAAGGGTTTTCAAAAGAGCGTTAAAAGCCCCGATTGAGAGCATATGAACCTCGTCGATTATATAAACCTTATATTTAGCGTTGGTTGGGGGATATTTAACCTCATCCCTGATTTCCCTTATATTGTCAACGCTGTTGTTGCTGGCGGCGTCTATCTCAATAACATTCATGTTAAAACCGCCGTCCACGCTTAAACATGACTCGCACTCCCCGCAGGGCTGTCCGTCTTTCGGATTAAAACAGTTTACCGCCTTGGCGAAAATTTTAGCCACCGACGTTTTTCCTGTTCCCCTTGTTCCGCAAAATAAATAAGCGTGGCTTATCCTTTCGGATTTAATTTGATTTCGTAAAGTTTTAATAATATGTTCCTGCCCGACAACCTGCTCAAAGTTTTTCGGACGCATTTTTCTGTAAAGCGCTATATATCCCAAAAAAACACCTCGTCTCAAAAGCGCGCGGCCCATTTTATAACATACTATACATATACAATAACTATAAATCTCAATACTGCTCAAATTTTTGTATAACAAAAATTCAAGTAACCGACGGAGAAAGTATTCGCCTCAGACTGTCAAAAAAACATAAATTTTCAAAGAATTGGAAATCGCAAAAAGCGTCGCGGACTTAAATCCGCGAGACGAGCTTTGCTCGTCTGAGGAGAAAATTTGACTTTATGGGGCATTAAAAAATGAATTTTTTACACCCACTGTCGCGGGAAATGCCAGAATTTTCCGCAAGCGTATCCACCTTATCGACACGCCGCGGGGAACTTCCTCTGTCGGTTAAAGTAAAAAAGGCCCGTAAAAACGACCCCTTGTAAAAAAACTATTAGTATTTTTGTCACTCAAAAACACTCAAGGCGAACGCCGTTTAAAAACGCCCGCTTTAATATATTAAAAAATCCCGTGAATCTGCTGTCGACAATCTTACCCTATACGTTACCAATGAGAAAAGGCTCAGGCTAAGCGCCCTCGCGGCACACGAGAGTGTTTGCTTAGTGCTGCTTCCGTCAAGACCTGACACGGTTCACAAATTCCCGTTGCGCGAGACTCAGCCGTCAGCGCCCCTCTCAAAGGGCAGACTATAAAATAAGAAAGCCTAAAGCAGACGTCACCTCCACTATAGCGGATTGTGGATACAGGGCGCCGCTACTTCCCCGGCTATCACGAGAAACTTTCTAACAAAATAAAAAATAAACATACCAATCTAAGTATTGTCAGTTCAGATTACGCAATTCCGGTAAAGATAGAAAAAAATCATTTTATTCAATATTTTTTTCTTTCCTCTGTTTATTCTGGAATTGCTGTAGTACAAGCTTGATTAAGAAATCAACGCATAATAAGTATACCCCGTAAATAATAAAATGTCAACAATTTTCTTTCAAAAATCATTAAGGGTTTTTCGGCGAAATTCGGCTATTAACGCGAAAAAGTCGATTACAGTCAATTATAGTGAAACAATGAAATAATATACATATCTTTTGTCTCTCGCCTAAAATCTCTCGAATTACTATATAGTCAAACCCACTTGAAAATAAGCAAAATGAGGCGAGATAAAAATTATTTTTGCCGCCTAACTTGTTCATTTTTCAAGTGGGTTGACTATAATTTGCAAATATGTATATTGTATGTTATAATAAATCTGTTTAATGATATAGTCAAAATTGATTGACTTATAAAAATACTGCCGAATAAAAGGCTGGTGAGAAAATGGCGGCGTATATAACCGCGAATGACTTTTTTAAAGAGAAATTCGGATGTAAAATAATAAAAATACCGATAAACGGTGGCTTCACTTGTCCTAACCGAGACGGAAGTAAAGGCGTCGGAGGGTGCGTATTCTGCTCGGAAAAAGGTTCCGGGGATTTTCTGTGTCCGCCCGATACCCCAATACCAGAGCAATTTGACATAATGAGAGAGATAATGCATAAAAAATGGAAAAATGGAAAATATATGATATACTTTCAATCATTTACCAATACTTACGCTCCTATAGAAAAATTAAGAAAAATGTTCACTCAGGCGGCAAGCCTTGAAAACGTCGTCGGAATATCAATAGCTACCCGCCCTGATTGCGTAACGGAGGATTTGCTTCCGCTTCTTTTAGAGTTAAGTCAAAAATTATATGTGACCGTAGAGCTCGGACTTCAAACGTCAAATGAGAAAACGGCGGAATATATAAATCGATGTTATCCAAACGACGATTTTAAAAAAGCGATGGAACTGTTAAATAAAATCAATATCGACGTAGTTTGTCATATAATTTTCGGACTTCCAGAAGAAACCGAGACAGATATGATAAACTCAGTAAAATACGCGGCGGAAAGCGGAATAAAAGGAATAAAAATACAGCTTCTTCATATACTTAAAGGAACAAAATTAGGCGAGATTTATGAGAAAAAGCCTTTTAAAGTATTGACTCTTGAGGAATACAGTTCCCTTGTGGCCGCCGCCATATCCGTACTTCCGAAAGATATAGTAATCCATAGAATAACAGGAGACGGGCCAAAAAAAATATTGATAGAGCCTAAATGGTCGGCGAACAAAAAGCTTGTGTTAAACACAATTAACGAAAAACTCTCTTTACAGTCCGCCGAAATCTTACAAGGAGGTAAGAAATGACTAAAAAAAATACTCTTCGATATATAGTGACAGCGCTTAAAATTTTAATTATAACCGCTTTGGTAGTCGGTTGCGAAACATCAGACAAACCCGCCTCAAAGGGGCATACAGAACTTCCCGCCTATACGGCGAGGGTTGAGACCCTCACGGAAAAAATAACAGACGATGACGGAACTTTAATATACACAATTTCTTATACCTATCCCATAATAAACTCCGTTAAAAAAGACGACGCCGTAAAAGAGCTGAATGAGAAATTCAAGACAGAGGCGGAAAACTTTTTATCCGAGATAAAAGGAAACGGCTCTGTAGAAAAAGCTAAATCCACAGCTAAAGCAGCCGCGGGAGACAATAAGGAATTTTACCCTCACTCTTCCACTGTAAACTACGCTCTTCAGTACACCGGCGGCAATATAATGTCTTTTTTAAAAACTGAGGAGAATTACACAGGCGGAACATCAAGGACATATTACTCCGAGGGCAGGACATACAATATAGAAACAGGAAAGGAATACGCTCTTTCCGACGTTTTTGAGGCTAAAAATCTCGGACTTGTAAAAATCCTTAGAAATGGTTTTAAAACGGAACTATCGGGAAACAAAGAAATTTTCAAAGGAAAAACCGATTTTACGGAGGAAGAAATCTCAAACAATATGAATAATCTAAAATGGTATCTCTCACCCGATGGCATAATGTTTTTCTTTAACCCCAACACAATAATTCCCGACGTAAACGAGATCCCCCAATTTGAATACAGCTATGTCGGAAATAAATCAATGTTTAAAATTCCTATTTATGGTGAATAAAAATAAACCTGTCAAAGACTGCTCTAAACTCAAGATATAGTCAAATCACTTGAAAAAGAGCAAAAGAAGGCGGGATAAAAATTATTTTCGCGAGGCAGAGGCTGGTCGTAAAGCTTCGCTTTACTGCTCGCCCATGCGTCCTGGGAAGGAGAGCATAGTTAGGAGCCTATGCCGGCTGACGATAACGCGACAAAAGTGATTTTTATCCGCCGAACTTGTTCGTTTTTTAAGTGATTTGACTATAACAATGAAGAGGAAAATATTAGCCAAACCCATAAAATATTAATCGTTTATATTATATCAAGATAATAGACCAGTCTAATAAAGAAATGATATAATTTTATCGCTTTGAAAAAAGCCTAATATATTAAGTTGCTATTTAAACCAAGCGATAACCGCCTATAGGTCTTTTACAATTAACTTAGGAAGCCAGATACCGTCTTCTCCGTAAGGTCTTGTCATAAGTATTTTAAGCGTAAGCCCGTCTTCTTTAAATACAACTGTCACATAACACTCCCCCTGTTCCATACTTATCTTAGTATCCACATCCTCATCAGAAATATTAAGTATATATAACGCCGCCGTGTCCGGCTTAAAAAGCTCACCATAAACATCAATGCCGCTGTCTCTGGTGTTTTTAACATTTCTGTTTAAATCTTCCCCCATTCCGTTTGCGGCGTAATCTATGGGTGTTTCATTTATCCCGTCTGGATACGCCTTAAAAAAATCATTTCCTGAAGATATTGAGTCAAGAAACTTAATTTTTTCCGATGTCACGACAAAACGGCTATCATCACTCTTAAAAGTCAGACTTTCCCGCCACACAAAAATATGGGGGTCGGAAACCACAGCATAATAAAGTATTTCCGCCGAATTATCGTCTGTATACACAATTCTGTATTGGTTATCCTCTTTCTCAAAAAATCCATGTGACCAGCCAAAAGGCCATGGACTCGACCAGCCGAAAGAAGGATACTCCGTGTCAAAATTAACGGACTCTTTCATACTCTCGATACACTCATCAGAAGCCATTGAAATAATCTTCTTTCCGTCTCTTCCGCAAAAAGCCTCCGCCCACGCTTTTATATTTCTTTCCCTCCACGCCTCAGCGCTTTCCTCTATAAAAACCGCCTCATCTTCACTATGCGAACCAAAAACCTCTATCATTTCATTTACCCCATTAAACGTATCAAAAATTTTCCCTGTCTCATGCGTTCCCTCAAAAGAGCCGAAAGATTCTATAGTCTCATTCACCTTACTAAACATATCAGAGGCTTCCGCTGTTTCTTTTCCGTCTGTCAGACAAACACCGCCAATTATTATAACCGTCATAATACCAAAAACACTAATCCATACTTTGGGTTTTTTAAAACTTAAAACATTTTTAATCCTTTTTCCGACGGACGACTCGCCGAAAGCAAGAGGGCCAAGAGGTATGCGCCTACGGTTAGAGGCGAAAGAGAGTAAAGACATACTGTAATCTTTTATAACGCCGTTTCCCATTTGTGAAATCACTTTCTCGTCACAACTCATCTCCATATCCCTGTTCATGTAAAAGTATGCCACCCAGATAAAAGGGTTAAACCAATATACAACGGTAATCAAGGACGCTATAATCTTTACAATATTGTCATATCTTTTTATGTGATATTTCTCGTGGCACAAAATATAAGAAAGCTCCTCCTCGCTCAGACGGAAAGGAATATAAATTTTAGGTTTTACAATTCCCGTGACAAAGGGAGTCGGTATATTGTCACACTCATAAATATTATCTTTATAAAAAACCGCCTGTCTCACAAGCCTTTTCGTACGTAAGAACAAAAACATCTCATAGCCCAAAATAAATATTATTCCCATAATCCATATAACGGAAATACCAAATGTCAAAAGCTGCATAGGATTCACACTGCTTTCAGCCTCGGCTAAAGGCAGCATCGAGTTAACGGCGTTGTTTATCGGTTTTATTCCCAAATTAACCACTGGGGTATGGGCGAACCCAATATCTAAAGGCACATATTCCTGTCCCCCCGAGGAGTTTATACCGTCAAAAAAACTTAAATTGAAAAAACTGAATACTGACGATACGGAAAAAGGAAATATAAGGCGCAGACCCACAATACTCCATAAGGCGTATGAGTACTTTTTGGGGAACCTGCCTATAAAAAACCTAACCGCCATAACCACAGCTATTACGTAAGACGCCGTAATACTCATATTAAAAACTTTTATAAAAATACCGCTTAGCTCCATAATTTTTCCTCCCTACTCTTTATGTTCGTCAATTAACTTTTTAAGTTTTTCCGCTTCCCCGCGCGTAATTTTTTTACCGCCCAAAAAAGCGGCGATTAGATGAGACAAAGACCCTCCGAAAGTTCTCTCAACAAAATACTCAGTTTCGTCGGTCTGAACCTTTTCTTTGGGAATTAAAACCGATATAACAGCGTTTTCATTAACTATATATCCTTTCTCACACATTTTTTTTATGACGGTATACGTGGTGGACTTCTTCCAGCCGAGTTTTTCCGCGCAAAGTTTAACAACCTCGCCTGAGTTTATGGGGGCGTTTTCCCAAATAACCGTCATAAATCTGTAATCACTGTCGCAAAGCCTTAAATAATCCATTATACCTCTCCTTTCGTTTAGCTTAGACTTATTGAATATAGCACAGTATCCACTTTTTAAAACCTCTTTAGGTCTATTAGTATAAACCTCACTATAAGTCTATAACAATCGACCCCGTTTGTCAAGTACTTTAACGTAAATTCTGCAAAAATATAGTTAATGAAAACTTTTCTTAATCAAAAAAGGTTCCAAACCTCTAAAAACGCTCCACCGCCCGTACGCAAAAAAAGAACAGCTCTTTAATTGAACTGTTCCTTAAAATTTCAGTTTATGACCAAACAGCCTAAAACTAAACAAGTTTGTCGGCTGTATCACTCATTAAAAAAATCCTTTACTTTCTCACCGAAACTTTTGCTTTTTTTCTCTGTCGTCCCGTCGCCGGAAAACTCGCGTAAAAGTTCTTTCTGCCTGTCCGTAAGCTTCGTTGGAATCTTGACCTTAAAAGTAATGATTTGGTCGCCCCTGTATCTGTCGTTTCTCACGTTATAAGCGCCCTTGCCTTTTAAAACCGCGGTATCATTAGGCTGCGTGCCGGGTTTGAGAGTATATTTTTCCTCGCCGTCAATAGTTTTTATAGTCAGCTCGTCGCCTAACGCCGCCTGAACAAACGAAATGGGCACGTCAAGGAATATGTTGTTTTCTTTTCTTACAAACTCCTTGTGAGGAGTCACATATATATTGACATATAAATCGCCGCTGGCTCCGCCTTTATCACCGGCTTCCCCAAAACCACTCTTTCTTATGC
>CANOGI010000092.1 GCA_947565475.1 uncultured Eubacteriaceae bacterium | reverse complement strand
AGCGTAGTCGAAAGTCTACGCTGACTGACGATGACGCGGCAAAAAGGATTTTTAGCCGCCGAACTTGTTCGGGTTTTAAGTGATTTGACTATAAGTGGCTATATAGCCTATTTGTTTTTAAGTTGACGGAGTTACATATTTCTTTCGTGACTTTACAGCTATTGAAAGAAATTTATTTTTTTACAATATTAAATTAAAAAGGAGAGATTTATATGGCAGCTGGCGGAGGTATTTTTACAACGGAGAACAAGGTTTTGCCGGGAGCGTATATTAATTTTATTTCTAAAGCGAGGGCTATCGGAAATATTGGGGAACGAGGCGTTTTAGCCATGCCCTGGTATGGGGATTTTGGAAAAGTCGGGGAGATTATAGAGATTGACGCTGAGAGTTTTCAAACGGACTGTGTAAAAATTTTAGGACACGGTTATTCAGAAAATTGTATGTTACCTTTAAGAGAGGCTTTTAAGGGAGCGAAAACGGTTAAACTCTTCAGAATGGGCGGAGGAAAAAAGGCTTCCGGAACAGGGGGAAATTTGACCGCTACCGCTCTTTTTGAGGGAGAAAGGGGAAACGACATTAAAGTTGTTATATTAAACGACCCCGACGGGAGCGGTTTTATTGTGGAGACTTATTTAGACGGGTATTTGAAAAACAGCCAGAGCGTGGGAAACGCCGACGAGCTTATAGACAATGATTTTGTTTCATTTTCCGGAAGCGGTACACTTTCTCAAAACGCCGGAATAGTCCTCACGGGAGGAACAAACGGTGTTTCATCAGGAGAGGATTACTCAGAGTTTTTAAACGCTTTGGAGTCAGAGGATTTTACTACCGTGATTTACCCGGGAAGCGACGACGTTACAAAAGGTCTTTTCGCCCAATTCACAAAACGTTTAAGAGAGGACGAGGGTTATAAAATCACCTGTGTGTTGAACAATTTTGAGGCGGATTTTGAGGGTGTAATAAATTTAAACTCAAAATGCAAGCCAATGTATGGATTTGACGAGGATTCTTTAATATACTGGGTAGGCGGTATGGCGGCGGGCGCCGAGGTGAATGAGAGTCTTACCAACAGAGTATATGACGGGGAATTGGAGGTTTTGACAAACTTTACGAAATCAAAACTTAAAGAAGCTATATCAAAAGGAAAATTTATTTTTTACGGCGACAGGGATTCTGTCAGAGTTTTAAAAGACATAAACAGTTTTATTTCTTTTTCTCCTGAAAAAAACAGGGATTTCTCAAATAATCAGATTATAAGGATTCTTGACGCCGTCGCCAACGATACAGCCAGAATTTTTAATGAGTATTATCTTGGAAAATGTCAAAACAATTCCCTTGGAAGAGATATTTTTAAAACGGAGCTTGTGAGTTATCATCAAAAGCTTATGGCCATCGGCGCTATTGAGAACTTTATTCCCGAGAATATAACAGTTTCCCAGGGAGGAGAAAAAGGGGACGTTATAGTGAATGAGTATATTGAGCCTATCGGCGCTATGGAAACTCTTTATATGACTTGTATTGTCGGATAGGAAAATTGATTTACTTTAACAAAATTTTTAGGAGGTTTTTTTTATGGCAACTTTAAAAGCGTGGGACGCTATTAACGGCGCCGCGGGAAGATGCGTCGCTACTATTGGTTCGGATATTGAGGATATGATATATGTAAAAAATATAAAAGCGAAAGTCGAGAAGAGAAAAAGCGAGATAAAAGTTCTCGGGCAGACGGGAGCGAAGCACAAAGCCAACGGCTGGAGAGGCACGGGAACGATGACGATGTATTACGCGACAACGTTGTTCAGAAAGATGATTGACACTTATATCAGAGACGGAGTGGACACTTATTTTCAGCTTCTCATAGAAAACGACGACCCATCGAGCGAGATAGGCAGGCAGACGATTATTCTCAAACAGGTAAATATAAACAACATTGATATAGCTAAATTGGACATTAATTCTACGGAGCTTGACGAGGAAATAGAGTTTACTTTCAATGATGTTGAGATAAGAAATGAGTTTAATCAAGTTGTAGGAGAATAGGAGGGACTTTTATGACGTTTCAGCAATTTTTAAATCAAAACACTGTTGACTCAATTACGAGAGAGGTTATTGTGTCGGACAGGTTTAAAAACGACGACGGGGAGATTTTTAAATTCAAGATAAAGGCTATGACTCAAAGTGATTTTGAGGAGATAAAGAAAAAAGCTCTTTTCGGAAATATAGGAAACGGTCAGCTTGATGAGGATATTTTAAATTGTTTTATAATTATAGAAAACACTTTAGAGCCGTCATTTAAGGATTCAGAAAGCCTTAATATTCTTAACTGCTCATCTCCGAGGCAGTATTTAAACAAAGTCCTGTTATCGGGTGAAATAGCTTTTCTCGCGGGGGAGATTATAAAATTAAGCGGATTTGACAGAGGTGTAGAGGAGCTTTCGGAAGACGTAAAAAACTAATTGACGAGGGCGATTTTTACGCTAATTACGCTTTTCTCGCTCTCGAGAGATTTGGAATTTTACCATCCGTGTTTATGAGAATGAGTTTACGGGAGCGTGCTGTTATCATAGCTTTTATTGATAAAATTTTTGAGTGAGGTTATAGTCAAACTGCTTGAAAATAAACAAAACGAGGCAGGATTATAAGTGAAGGGGGATTTTTATGTATGAGTTTATTTTTCATTATGACGGCGAGGCGGGCAGCGAGGTCGTTTTACCCCTTGCCCCAGAGTATATGAAAACTGAGGAAAAAAGCCTCAATAAACTTATACGGCTTTTCAGCGGGGGAGAGGTAAATATTTTGAAAGGTCTGGGATTAAGGGATTTGACTTTAAAATTTTTACTCCCTAAAAACAATGTTCTGACGGAGATGCCGGAGGGTGAGTTTAACGAGCCTATTTTTTATCTGGCCAAATTCAGAGAGTTTATTGACAACAAAAAACCCGTGAGACTCACCATAACAAGGAAACAGCAAAAAGGCGGGGTTATTTTCGCCGGAAACATTCTCGTTTCCTTTGAGGAATATGAGGTTATGGAAAACGCCGGTGAAGAGGGGGATTTTTGGATTACTCTCAAATTAAAAGAGATTTTGGGGTAATCAGAGGTTATAGGCAATAAATTTTTTTATTTTAACCGATGGAGGAAAGAACCGGCTGTGTTTTTTCCGCGCCAAAAACCGGCGCGAAAAAAAGTTCCTGTTCTAAAACGAGCAAAGCCCGCCTTGCGTGATTTAACCTACGGCGTTACGTTTTTGAAGCTTATTAGAAAAAATAAAATTTGAAAGAGTTTTTATTTTCTTTCAGATAAATTTTATTTTTTCACCTTGTATTAAGTGTGAGTGAAAGTTTTAACTGAATACAAAGGCGAATATTTTCGCCGTCGGTTAGGAGAATTTTTATTATAGAAAAATTCGAGTAGTCTTGACTATAAATATATAATTATATAATGTGTTTTACGGGCATTGGAGGAGATTTTTTGGAATACCGAATTGTCGTGGGAGGAAAAAAGGGTACTTTTGATTTGACCAAGTTTTGTGTGGGGGACGCCGTTATTACGAGTTATAAAAAAGGCAGGGCGACTTCTCTTGAATTTACAGTTATGAGAGATACGGAAGGAAAATTTGTTTTTTTTGAGGGCGATTACGTTAAGTTTTTCGCGGGGGAAAACATTATTTTCGCCGGTTTTGTTTTTTCAAAAGAAAGAAATTCTGACCATTTTATAAAAGTAAATGTTTACGACCAGCTGAGGTATTTAAAAAGCAAGGATACTTACAGTTATGTTTTTAAAACCGCCTCCGGCGTTGTTATGGATATTGTGAAAAATTTTAATTTAAAATACGGACAGATAGACAACTCGGTTTATGTTATCGCCTCAAGAATAGAGGAAAACAAGTCGCTTTTTGATATTATTTTAAACGCTGTGGACATTACTTATAAAAACACGGGAAAAAATTTTATACTTTTTGACAAGGCGGGGAGACTTTATTTTAAAAACGAGGCTAATTTAAAATTACCTTTGGAACTTTCCGTAAGAGATAAAAGCGTTATTGACTTTTACGGCAAGACGGACATTGATTCAGACACTTTTTCCAGGGTGAAACTTTTATGGCAGGACAAGAGAAAGGATTTAAAAAGTCTTGTCGTTGTGGAGAGTGAAGAGGGAATGGATAAATTTGGGGTTTTGCAGTATTTTGAGAAAATGAGCGGGGAATATAATAATTTTCAGCTTAAAGAATGTGCCGAGAGTATTCTTAAAAAAAAGAACAGAGTGTACTCTAAGTTTTCATTTAAATGTATTGGACTCGGAAAGGGCGAGGAACTTATAAGAGCGGGCAACAGCATTTTTATTGACTCTTTGGATATAGGCGAGGAAATTATAAACGGTTTTAGGTCTATTGATAAATGTGTACACAGATTTTCTTTTAATGAGCACATTATCGAAATGGAATTTAGCTCATAGGAAACACAGTATAATTCAAAATAAAAATAATTTTAGCGGGAGCGAGCGAAAATCATTTTTATTTTTGAATTACGCGGTGTTTCCTCAAATTGATTGACCATAGTGAAAGAATTTGAATAACCGTAAAATAAGTTTTTTTACTTTTTTTTAAGTTCTTTCGCTATATAATCATATCAATTATAGTCAAATCACTTGAAAAGGAGCAAAAGGAGGCGAGATAAAAATTCTTTTCGCAAGGAAGAGGAAGGAGAGCGTAGTCAGAAGCCTACGCCGACTGACGATGACACAGTAAAAAGGATTTTTAGCCACCGAACTTGTTCGGGTTTTTAAGTGATTTGACTATGTAACGGGGGAGGAGTTTTTTTGATTGACTGCGTAAAAAAGATTTGTTTTGACATGATAGGCGAGATGACGTTTTCCGATACTGTTTTGGGAGTTGTCGAGTCTGACTGCCCTTTGTCTGTGAGAGTTTCCGATAAAATTATTTTAAGAGAGGAACATATGATTTTATCAAGAAATGTTTCGGACTTTATTTTTGAGGTTACTGTTAATCCTATGTTTCCGGAGGATATTTCAAATGAAGAGGATTTTAAGAAAAGAAAAAAATACGCTGTGTATAACCGTCTTAAAAAGGGAGAGAAAGTTATTTTAGCGAAAGCCGAGGGCGGACAGATTTATTTTATAATTGACAGGGCCGTGTGATATAGTCAATCAACTTGAAAACGGGCAAAAGAAGTCAAGGTAAAAATTATTTTCGCGAGGCAGAGGAATAAGGGCATAGCTAAAGCCTATGCCTACTGACGCTAACAAAGCCAAAAATTGTTTTTAGCCGCCGAGCTTGTTTATTTTTTGAGTTGTTTGACTATAAATAAAACAACATGGAGAGTGATTTTTTTTGATTCCTATAAGCGTAGATGATTTTGATGAGAGGATTTTTGATTTTGACCGGGTTTCATTTACATATGGTATTAAATATGAACAAAACAAAATAAAAGAATATATCGACGGGATTAACGCTGTTAAACAAGCTGTTTACAAAATACTTATGACGGAGAGGGGCGTTTTTGAGATTTATGACTCGGAGTTTGGCATAGCTCTTTCCGATTTATTCGGAAAGAGCGTTTCTTATGCTCGAAGCGAGCTTCCAACAAGGATTGAGAACGCTCTTTTATATGACGACAGAATAAAAAAAGTATATGATTTTTCTTTTCCCGATGTAAAAGAAAAAGGTGTTATTTCTGTTAAATTTTTTGTTTTATCAGTTTTCGGCGAGGAGGAATTTACTCTGGAGGTGAATATATAATGTTTGAGAATATGACTTTTGATTATATTTTAAAACGAGCTTTAAATAATGTTTCGGGAAACGTGGACAAAAGAACAGGTTCGGTTATTTATGACGCTATCGCCCCATGCTGTATGGAAATAGCAAAGATTTATAAAGGTCTTGACGATGTTTTAAAAGAGACTTTCGCCGATACCGCCGAGAGGGAATTTTTAATAAGGCGGGCGTCGGAAAGGGGGATTTTTCCGAAACAAGCCTCAGCCGCCGTTATGAAAGGCGTATTTAATATTGACGTTCCAATAGGCTCAAGGTTTTATATAGACTCAGTTACTTATTATGTTTATGAGAAAATTTCTGACGGGGTTTTTAAAATGGTATGTGAGACTTTGGGAAAAGACGGGCATAGGCATTTTGGCAAAATACTTCCCTTAGATAATATAGATGGTCTTGAGACGGCGGAAATCACTGACGTCATTGTTACGGGGGAGGACGAAGAGGATACGGAAGTTTTTAGAAAAAGATATTTTGATAGTTTTTCAGCCCTCGCTTTCGGCGGAAACAAAAAAGACTATGAGGAGAAAGTCAACCTTATACCAGGGGTAGGAGGATGCAAGGTTTTTCCCGCTTTCTTTGGAGGGGGAACCGTGCGGCTTGTTATTATATCATCAGGTTATTCACCTGTCTCAGACGAGTTTAAAAAAGATGTAAAGCTTATGGCCGACCCTTATGGCGAAGAGGGAGAGGGTGTTGGATTCGCTCCTATCGGGCACAGGGTGTTTGTTGACACTGTCACGGAAAAGAGTATTAACGTTTCCCTATCCGCCGAGCTTTATTCAGACGCCGATTTAGAATTTATACATGAAAAGGTATATGAGAAAATAAAAGACTATTTCTATGAGCTTTCAAAAGGCTGGGCAGATAGGGAGAGAATCGAGATTGTCGCTATGAGAATAGGAACGGAAATTTTTGATATTTCAGGAGTTAAAAATATTTTTTCTGTGTCTCTTATGGATGGCGACGATTTTTTAAGTTTTATTCTTAGTTCGGATGAAATACCAGTTATTGGGGAAGTTACTTTTAATGGAGATATTTTACGGTCTGCATGACTTATCTGATTTCCGAAGGAGGAATGTTTGTTTTGGCGCTTATTGATTATATACCTTGTTTTTTGAGGGATATAGACGAGTTTACAGCTCTTTTCTCCGCTCTTGATATTGAGATTTCAAACGCGGGGGACTTTTTAAAAAAGCTTATGGACGGGCAGTTTATATTTTACTGCGACGAGGAGTATTTAAGCGTTTTTGAGAAAGCTTTAGGAATTGAGAGTTATAAGGACTCAGAGGAAAAAAGACGTAAGAAAATTATTTTAAAATTTAACGAAAAGCTCCCTTATACGGTTTTTCGGCTTAAAGAAAGCCTTTCGGCGATATGCGGAAAAGAGAATTATTCTTTATTTTTAATATATGACGAGTATAG
This sequence comes from uncultured Eubacteriaceae bacterium, assembly GCA_947565475.1. Classification (GTDB taxonomy): domain Bacteria; phylum Bacillota; class Clostridia; order Lachnospirales; family CAG-274; genus MGBC114079. The sequence goes on along the minus strand of CANOGI010000092.1, from coordinate 965 downwards.
GCTTGTTTTAAGGATTTTAAACGAGGACGACGATGTTTTGAGGCAATGCGGGGAGCTTCTTGAGAGAATGGTGCCCGCTAATATTAAAACTGATACTGTTATTTTTAATACTCATGAGATTGTCGGGAAGTTTAAACATTCTTATTTAAGCCAATATACTCATTGGGAGATTTACTCAAAAATTCTTTAGGAGGTGTTTTTTATGGCTTCCTTTACCGATAATTTCAATTTAAGAAAAGACGGCAGGGATGATTATTACAGTATTGATGTTGTAAATAACAATTTAGATAAAATTGATTTGGCTCTCCAAAAAATTAAGGAAGAGGCTGAAAACAAAAACGGGGGAAACGCCAATACTTTGGGCGGGAAGTATGCCTCGGATTTTACGAGTTATGAAGTATTCGATTCTATTGACGAGTTATCAGAAGCTGTTTATGAAGGATTGTTTTACATAAGAGACTTACAGGTTACGGGAATATCTTTAAAATCAGGGCAGGAAACGGATTTACAGCCTGATAAGTCAGTTGTTTTTGACAATTATACAAGAATATACACAGATACCGACGGTAAGCTGTATATTAAAACCGACAAATACTATGACGAGGAATCAAGATGGGAACAAGGTTTTTTTAAATCTATCGCTTTTGAGGGACACATACATACAGCGGAGGATATAGTTGATTTTCCCGAAAGCCTGCCGGCTGACGGAGGAAACGCCGATACGGTAGGAGGAAAGAGAGTATCGGATTTAGCGGAGGCGAGTCATACCCACGGGAAAAGTGATATAGTTGATTTTCCTGAAAGCCTGCCGGCTGACGGAGGAAACGCCGATACGGTAGGAGGAAAGAGAGTATCGGATTTAGCGGAGGCGAGTCATACCCACGGGAAAAGTGATATAGTTGATTTTCCTGAAAGCCTGCCGGCTGACGGAGGAAACGCCGATACGGTAGGAGGAAAGAGAGTAT
>CANOGI010000091.1 GCA_947565475.1 uncultured Eubacteriaceae bacterium | reverse complement strand
GTATAGGAATCAACTTAAATGATTAAATTGATTTCCTATACTCTTATGGTACCAGAGTATAGCCTAAAGCCTATGTCGACTGGCGATAACATGGCAAAAATGATTTTTAGCGGCCCACACTTGTTCATTTTTCAAGTGGTTTGAATATAACGACAAAGTTTATGAAAGGAAATTTGTGAGCAAAGCTCATATAATTTTTATCGTGTACAGAAGAAAGGGAGGCTGTTTTTCAGCCTCCCTTTCGATTATAGTTAATCAATTTTAATAATAGTAAAAAATATTTCTTACTATATTTTAATTATTTTAATGTAACTTTAGCTCCAACTTCCTCAAGTTTAGCTTTGCAGTTTTCAGCGTCGTCTTTAGCGACATTTTCTTTAACAAGCTTAGGAGCGCCGTCAACGATTTCTTTAGCTTCTTTAAGTCCAAGACCTGTGATTTCTCTAACAACTTTAATAACTTTGATTTTCTCAGCGCCAACCTCAGTAAGCTCAACGTTGAACTCTGTTTTTTCCTCAGCGGCGTCTCCGCCAGCGGCTCCGCCCGCGGCGGCAACTACCATACCAGCGGCAGCTGAAACGCCGAATTCTTCCTCAGCGGCTTTTACTAAATCGTTAAGCTCTAAAACAGAAAGCTCTTTAACAGCCGCGATAATTTCCTCAATAGATAATTTTGCCATTTTAAATATCCTCCGTAATTAAATTTATTTTTATGTTTACACGAACAACAGATACATATAAATATTATTGAGCTTATGCCTCTTCTTCTTTTTTCTCCGCGTACGCCTTTATTACACGAGCGAAAGAACCCATAGGAGACTTGAAGCTTCCCAAAAGTTTTGAGAGAAGGACTTCTCTTGACGGAATATCAGCCACAGCTTCCATTCCTTTAGCGTCGTAGCAGACACCCTCGATAACGCCGGCTTTAAACTCAAGAACTTTAGCCTCTTTTTTGAATTTATTGAGAATTCCCGCCGCTACGGTAGGGTCCTCATAACAAATAGCGAGAGCGCTCGGCCCCTTGAAATATTCTTTAAGACCCTCAAACTGAGTTCCGTCAACCGCAAAGTTCATCATTGTATTTTTATATACTTTATAATCAACGCCGGCTTCTCTTAAAGTTTTTCTGAGTCTTGTGTCTTCCTCAACGGTAAGACCTCTCGCGTCAACCAAAACAGCCGAAGTCGCTTTTTCGAGTTTTTCTTTTATAGCGTTTACAACGACCTGTTTTTCCTCAACTTTAGCCATTTTTACACCTCCTGTTTTATTCTTTAATACTGTTTTAAGTATTTATTTATCCGCCGCTTTTATACCGCCATTAACGGTTTAGAATTTAATCGACATAGACTTTAAAGTCCCGAGTATAAAAAAAGCCTCTTTTACCGTAAGAAAAAGAGGTCTAAATTACTTCGATTATCCTCGGCAAGCAAGCGATTATCAAAACCGCTCTTTATGTGAAAAACACACTTGCTGTCTACGGCACTTATTGCAGTATACAATATTTTCTTTTAACTGTCAAGCTTTTTTTCTGAATTTTTTTTATATTTATCAAGGATATAGTGTTTTGACGCTTTAAGTGTTTTGATTTTTTTCGCCGATACGGCGAAAGGCGCCTGTATGCCGTGTTTCGCCCGCTGTTCTTTAGCTCTTATTTTAAAATCCACATCGGAGACGGCGCGGATTTTTTCCTGCATTTTTTTGATTTCAGTCCTGAATTTATCTTGATTTCTGTTTAATTTACCTTTAAACTCGCCGAATACTTTCATAAAAGTATTGTCCGCCGCTATTACTTCCTCAATTATTTTTTGTTTCTCTTTTACCGCTTCTCTTAAAAGAATCTCGCTGTCCTCGCCGTTTAACGTTTTCTCAAAAAACTCCTGATTTTCCGTAATATTATATATTTGTTTAAGAAGCTCCGCTTTTTTATCCAATATGTCGCTTAAAAATTTTATTTTAAAGGATATTTCTGATATCTCGCTTTTGTCCAAGTTTGTCTCCTCCTTTTCCCGTGGAAGATTTTATTATGTTTTACACTCTTTCGGTTCCACCGCTAAAATCGCTTTCCGTGTTGCTTGTTCAGGGCAACAGCATTTACTTTTTGTTAAATATAATAAAATTTTAATCTATTTCAAATGATAAATTGTACAAATTTAATAACTATAGAAGCAATTATAGCTTTATTTATAGCAAAAACCTGTTTAAATGATTTTATATTGAACCTTTTTTATTTTAGAATAAAATAGAAAATCCTTTATTTATGCAGATTTTAAGTAAAAAAGTAAATGCTGTTTCCCTGGTTGCTTGTTATAGGCTGATTGACTGTAACACTCAATTTATGATATAATAAAACCGCTTTTTTATAGTCAATCAACAAAATTAATAAAAAATAAACGAAAATGAGTCAGTCTCATTCTGTTTTTTATAATTTTTCGCGTGTGTTTTAGTTTTCAGATACGCTCTGACAAATCTATTATACCACAATAAATATTTTTTTTGAATATAAAAAGAAAGGGCGGGTTTTTATGTATGACGCTGAGAAAATAAGCCATATTATTGAGAATACGGAAATATCAGATGAATTTTCTCTTTCTTTCGGAAAGGGCGGCGCTCCTGTTTTAAAAGCTTTTAAGGGCGGCTGTTCTTTTTTTATAAACAGCAGATACAATCCTCAGAAAGAGGGGGAGTGTTTCGCCAAAGAATATTACACGCCGGATAAAAACATATTTCTTTATGGCGTGGGAATGGGTTTTCATATTAAGGCTATAGCGGATATGATGTCATCGGGTCAGAAGCTTTATATTTTGGAGTTTAACAGGGAACTTTTTAAAATAGCTTATGAAAATACCGATTTGGGAGAGGTTTTAAAAAGGGATAACGTTATTTTTGATATTCCCCTTAATTTCTCCGACGCCGTTTTAAAGGCTAAGGAATTTATGTCTGACGGGGTTTTTATATGTCACGAGCCGTCTATGAGGGTTATTCCTGATGAGTTTGAGGAAATTAAGGAGACTTTTGAAACCTTTGTTATTAAAGCCCGTTCGGTTAAGATTTTAGGCAATCTTCTTTTGGACAATGAGAAAGCGAATTTGACAAAAGGATATGAAAACGGCGGAAAAGTATTTTTTAATCATTTTAAGGGAAAACGGGCGTGTGTGGTTTCCGCCGGCCCGTCTTTAGAGTTAAACGCAGGAAAGATTAAACAGCTTAAAGACACGGTTGTCATAAGTGTGGGAAGAGCTCTCAAATATCTTAAAAAAGAGGGGGTTGTCCCTAATTTCTCAATTATCACAGACCCAAAGGAAAGCGTGATAGGACAGCTTGATTTAAACGAGAGCGAGACTCCTCTTTTCTTCTTATCCACTATTCACCCTTCGGTATGTAACTATAAGGGGAAAAAGTATATACTGTTTGAGAAATATTCGGACAGGGTGAGCGAGGAGGATAGAAAATTTTGTGTTGAGACAGGCGGTTCTGTAGCCACGACTGCCATGAGCCTTTGTTTTATTATGGGGTTTTCTGAAATTATTCTTGTCGGACAGGATTTATGTTATCACTCCGACAAGACTCATTCGGGGGAAAACGAGGGATTTAAAAATTTAAAATACGGCAAGCCCGTTTTGGGAATAGACGGGGAAACTTATTTTTCCCCTCCCAATTTATATGAGTATTTGAAATGGTTTAGAAAGTTCGCTAAAAAACACGGAAAAGACGTCAGACTTATAAACTGTACCGCTAAGGGCGCTTTTATCGATGGTTTTGAGCACAGACCTATAGAGGATTTTTTTAATTGACAAAGTAAGTGGGTGTGAAAAATTTATTTTTTCACACCCACTTATTTATCGCCAATCAATAACAAGTCAATAAGTGAACTCACGTTAACATATGAGTTGATATTAGGGTATTTAATTGACAAAAAAATCTTTTGACAGTTATAAAAAAGTCAATTTTAAAAAACTAATTTTACTTATTAGAGCTAATTAACTATAAGTGTCCTTAGGTTATTTGACGGATATGTTATTTTCGGTAGATATTTCGCTTGTTTCGGTATTATCGGGTACATCATAAAATAATTTATCCACAAGGACACGGGTTTTTGACTCATCATGGCGGTAAGGCGTTTTTCCGTCTCCCGGCAGAGTCTCCATAGTTATATTTTCCACGGAAATATTTTTTATATAAGGGGCGTAATTTACGGCGTCTTTTATCGTCATATTTGTTGTCACGTTATTTATGAAAATTGATATGAAATTTGTTAAATTGGATAAAATGGTATCGGTGGACGTTATTTTCTTTAAAAGCGCTTTTATAAATTTCTTCTGGGCCTCTATTCTCTCTATATCGCCCGTTAAATACTGTCTGAAACGGACAAATCCTTGAGCTGTCTTACCGTCCATTACCTGGAGGCCTTTTTTTATGTTTATCGTCAGTTTTTGAGTTGGGTCCCTATAATACATATTTGAGGGAACATCTATCTCAACTCCGCCGACAGCGTCCACTATTTCTACAAATGAGTTTAAGTCAATCTCAAAATAATAATCTATATGAACGCCCAAAAGCTCCTCTATCTGTCTTGATAAATACTCGTTTCCATATTCACCCGAATAGCTGTGTACGGCGTTTATTTTTATTCCGCCTGACGGAATATTTTTATTATGGGCTTTTAACTCTTTTCTGTTTTTTTCGGATACCTTGACATATGTATCTCTGGGAATTGAAAGCGTGTTTATTGTGTTTTTTATTTTATCAAAAGACGCTACTATTATAACGTCGGAAAGCGCCCCGCCTTTGTCCACTCCGTAAACGGCGAAAACAGTTTTTGACGGGATACCGTCGTCCGGTTCTGAAATATCTTCCGTATCGGCGGCGGAGGGCTCATCCAACAATACGCTTTCATTCTCCTCGGGAAGCCGTCTGCCTGATTTTGAAGATATAATAATAAAGGCGAATACGCTTATTACAAGAAAAATTGACGCTAAAAGGACTATAATCATAATTATTAAAATTTTTTTTATTTTAGAGTTGTCCATAAATATCCCTTCCTTTAAGAAATATTATGTAATCTTACAGTCTTATATTCAGAAAAAATTTGATATAAAAAGTCTTGATGAAAAATATTATGGGGGTATATGAGAGCAAAAATGTCTCACGGCATATCTGAAAATTAAAGTGTAAAAAAATAAAAGTAAATTAAGATAACTTTTACAAAGTTATCAGATACGCTCTATATTGAGAGTATAACAAAATTTTTATATATTATCAAGATGAAAAATGGATTTGCCAAAGTAAATAAATTTTTAACCGACAAAGTAAGGGGCTGTGAAAAAATAAAATTTATCTGAAAGAAAATTAAAAACTCTTTCAAATTTTATTTTTGCTAATAAGCTTCAAAAACGTAACGCCATAGATTAAAATCCGCAATGGGGGCTTTGCTCGTCTGAGGACAGGAACTTTTTTCGCACAGGTTTTTGGTGAGGGAAAAATATGGCTGGCTCCTTCCTTAAACAATTTGCGGGAAGTGGGTACATTTCTGAGAAAGGGGGTGTGAAAAATTTATTTTTCACATCTCCTTTTCTCTTATATTCAGTGGGAGCGCAAGTTCCCGCTGAATATAAAGGCGAATGTTTTCGCCGTCAGTTATAAGAATTTTTGTGTAACAAAAATTTAAGCAGTCTTGACGCGAAACCTTGTTTTTAAAAGTCTATTACTGACTATACTACGCGTATTTGTAATTTTTATTTTGGCTTATAAAAAAGTAAACAGTTAAGACAAGCTCTAAAAACTCAGCGACGAAAACAGCGCTCCAAATTCCGTCTATCCCAAGAAACAGCGGTAATATAATAACAACGGCAACCTGAAAGACAAGGGTTCTCATAAATGAGATTATTCCGGAGATAAGCCCGTTGTTAAGGGCTGTGAAAAAGGCGGAGGCGAATATATTAATCCCCATAATAAAAAAGGAGAGGGAATAAAGCTTAAATCTATGTACCGTCATATCGAACAGGTCTTTGTCATAGCCCACGAAAAGACCGGAGAGAATCCCCGAAAGGGAAAACGCTAAAATGGAGAGGGATATTCCCGAGATACTCACGATTACGAGGCTCTTTTTAAACAGGCTTTTAAGCTCATCTTTATTCCCTGAGCCGTAGTTATAAGAGACGAGTGGGGCGCTTCCTATTGAATAGCCTATAAACATTGAGGCAAATATAAAGTTTACGTACATTATTACCCCATAAGCGGCTATTCCATTTTCTCCCGCTATTTCCATAAGCCTAAAATTATATAAAATATTAACAAGGGACATAGAAACCGTGGTTAAAAGTTCGGATGAGCCGTTTGTACAGGATTTTACAAATATTTTACCGAAAAATTTAGTTTTTGTGAATTTAAGCAGGCTTGTGTTTTTTGACATAAAATAGACAACAGGCGCGACCCCGCCGACTATCTGGCTTAAAGCGGTCGCTACCGCCGCTCCGGCTATACCCATTTTAAAAACGGCGATAAACAGGTAATCAAAAACCATATTCGTTATTCCCGCCGAGACGGTAATAATTAAACCGAGCTGAGGCTTTTCAGCGGTGACAAGAAAGCTCTGAAAAACATTCTGAAGAACGAAAGCGGGCAGGGCAATAAGAATTATTCTGGCGTAAATTATACAGTTATCGAGCATTTCTCCCTGGGCTCCCAAAGCTATGGAAATTGGACGGATAAAAACAAAGCCTAAAATGGCGAATATAACCCCAAGTATAGCGGAAGCGTATACAAGCATTGAGAAATACTGATTAGCTTTCGCCTTATTTCCCTCTCCCAGTGTTTTAGCTATTACGGCGCTTCCTCCCGTTCCGATCATAAATCCTACTGTCCCGAAAAGCATTAGTACGGGCATAATAAGGTTTACGGCGGCGAAAGGCGTTTTTCCCACGTAATTTGAAACGAATAGCCCGTCTACCACTCCGTATATGGAAGTGAAGACCATCATAACAACTGACGGCAGGACAAATCTTAACAGTTTAGAGTAATTAAAATGTTCAGAAAAAGTTATTTTCATTTTTATTCCTCCTTTTGATTTTATAGTTATAGTAAAAGAATAGAAAATAAAAAAGGCGCTCGGTTATTTTTAAATAACCGGGCGCACCCGACATCATTCTCGACCGTTGTAATTGCGATTACAAGTCCTCCGATGAATTGCTTAAATTGTAGACATTATAGCGTATGTAGGGTTATATGTCAAGCTTTTTTTAAGGATTTGTGATGACTTGTTGAAAATATTTAAAAAGTGTATAGAAATCAGATAAAGAATGTGGGTTTTGCAAAAATTTACAAAACAGAAAAGAGCCATAGTGATTTTATAGTCAATAGACTTGAAAATTTTTGATTTAAAGTTCTTACAATTTTAATCGTACATATAATGATTATAAATGTTTACCGGTGATTTTTTATGAATAAATTTTTTAAAATGTTAAAATATTTTAACATTATATTGGCAGTCGGGGGGGTGGCGTTTATATGCGCGTGCTCCGGGGAAAGCGCCGAAAAAAAGGCGGACGTCAAGGAAAAAATAACGTCTATGAGCGGGTATTCATGTGACGCTGAGATTAACGTGAAGTCCAACAAAGGGGAAAACAGCTACTCAGCCCGAATAAGCTGGGAAAAAAGCGGAAAATACAAAATAGAGACAGAAAGTCCCGAAATTTTAAAGGGAAACGTCATTTTATTTGACGGAAAAGGATTATGGCAGTATAATCCTAATATAGAAAGCAAAATTTCTCTCTCCAAAACAGGTGGGGATTTTGACGGAAAAAGCAAAATTTTTATATCGGAATTTATGAAAAGTTATTTAAGCGGAAGCGACTCATCGGAAGAAGAGGTTTTATTTGACGGGAAAAAATACGACGTTCTTTTAGCCAACGTGGGCGGTGGAAAGTATTTCGCTTATCAAAAGCTTTGGATTGACGTTGACGAGGGGGTTCCTTTCAGGCTTCAAACATTTGACGATAAAAATAACACCGTTTTTTCCGCTGATTTTTCCGATTTTAAATTCGATGCTGATTTTTCGGAAGACGAGTTTTTAATTCCAGGACTTAACGCCGATTGAGTTTACCCGACAGAGGAAGTCATAAGCTTTTTTAAGCGGGGGGGGACTTACTCTTGTATTAAGGAAACACCGCGCAGAGAGGAAATAAAAATAATTTTACTAAAAATACGCTCCTAACGAAAAAGCGTTTTCGTTTAAGTGGGATTAAAAATTCCA
>CANOGI010000090.1 GCA_947565475.1 uncultured Eubacteriaceae bacterium | reverse complement strand
CCCGTTTTTTAAGGGGGAAAGTTCCGCTTGTATGCAAAGGGAGCGCAAGCTCACGCTGAATACAAAGGCGAATAAGTTAGCCGTCGGATACGAGAATTTTTGTTATAGAAAAATTCGAGTAGTCTTGACACGGGGGTATTTTTGTATTTAGCGGGGGTATAAGCTTTTATTGAATACAAGGTTTTGAGGCGCTCCGTTGGTTTAAAGTATTTGACAAAGAAGCAAAAGGAGGGATTTTTATGAGAATAGCGGATATTAACGAGGCAGTTATGAGCCAGGAGATTATCAGCGCCGGCGAGGAGAAAATAAAAACCGAGGAAACGGGCGAGAAAAAGCCGGCCAAGGAAGAGCAGGAATCAGCTTCCGAGAAAGCTAAAAAAAGTGTTCAGGATTTTATGACTATTTCAGAGGAAGCGAAACAGATGTTTTTAAAACAGCTTGAGGACAGCAAAAAGGAAAATCCTTATGAGGACCTTATTAAACTGATTGAAGTGGCGAACAGGATAGCCAAAGGAGACAAAGTTCCCCTTTCAGATGAGAAAAAGCTTTTGGAAAAGGAACCGGATATGTATCTCTCAGCCAAGATGGCGGCGACTTTAAACAAAGACAAAAAACACAAAAATCACAAGGCTCTATTTGAGGACGAGGAGAACGGCGGAATAGAGGAAGAACTTCGCAACCTTAAACGCGAGGAGAGAATGGGATCAGAAGAGAGCGCCGAAGCTACCGTCGAGGCGGCGGGAGATTCAAGCGGTATGGAGAGCGGAGGTGGAGAAAATTTATAAAAACCACCAGCCTTTTGAGAAAGGAATTCCAGAGGAAGAGGGAGTTCCGTCAGAGTGTATACTTAGTTTTTTATCCGCTCTTTATGAATATGACGTTAATATACACTCGGTTTTATTTTTTAGAAACTTTAAATTAATTTTTGACGGGTATTATAAACCTTTTGATGAGAATACTTTACACCGTATGTTTTCGGTTACAAAAAGTTTTGTTTCGGCGGCGGTGGGAGTTTTGGCGGGAAGGGGAGAAATTGACCTTGACTCTCCCGTTATTAAATATTTTCCCGAATACGACAGAGACTGCGACGACAGGTTTGTCCGCACGGCGACAATAAGACATCTCCTTGAGATGCGCTCTCCTCACGAGAAAACAGCCTTTAAACAAATTTCGGACGACGATTATGTTAAATCATTTTTTAAACTTAAAGCATCTAAAGTTCCGGGGACGGCTTTTTCTTATGATACTTCCGCGAGCCACACTCTTTGTGCTTTGGTTGAGAAGATTTCAGGAAAAAGCCTTATTGATTTTTTAAGGGATGATTTTTTAAGGGATTTGGGATTTTCTGACGAGGCATATTGCTTAAAAGACCCTTTTGGAAGAAGTCTTGGCGGGTCTGGTCTTATGGCGAGACCTTTAGATATTGGAATATTTGCCCACGTTTTTTTAAACGGCGGAAAGCTTTGGGGAAAGCTTGACGGAAAACAGGTTATTTCAGAGGATTATGTTAAATCAGCCGTTTTAAAGCAGTCGGAAACCGTTTTAAAAGGCGGGGGACGGGAAGAATGGCAGGGATACGGCTATCAATTTTGGAGAACTTTAAACAACGGTTATATGTGCTATGGAATAGCGGGACAGCTTGCCCTCGTACTTCCGGATTTTAATTTTGTTATGGTTACGACGGCGGACACTTTAGACCTTAAAGGCGGGGTTGATATAATTTTCGGATTGTTTTGGGAAAAGGTGTATCCACACTTATCTTCTAAGCCTTTAAGTGTTTCTGAGAAATCTTTTTCCAAGCTTATGAAGGTGAGAGAAAACCTTGAGATTAAACCTCTTTCTTTTTCCGGAAATTTCTTTGGAGAAAATATCGTGGGTAAAAAGTTTTCTGTTTTTGATAATAAGTTTAGTATTAAAGATTTGGTTATAAATTTTTACGGGGATTTTGGAAAGATTTGTTTTAGCTGTTTTAAAGGTGATTTTGAGCTTTCTTTTGGTATTGGACGGCAAATTGTGTCTGAATTTCCCTATTATGGTTATAAATGTGCCACTTCGGGAGGTTTTTTATCCGAAAGCGCCCTTATTGTTAAATGTCATATTATTGATGAGGAAATAGGCACGGTTTGGCTTCAGGTTGACGTAAATGATTCTGGAGAGGGAGTTTTCCTCACCAAAAAAAATGTCGGTATCGGATTTGAGGAATTTAACGAGTGTTATATAATTACGGCAGTTTAACCGACAGAGTGAGTGGGAGTGTAAGCTCCCGCTGAATACAAAGGCGAATACTTTCGCTGTTAGCTATGAGAATTTTTGTTATAGAGAACAAACTTGAAAAGTGGAAAAAAATAGTTTGCGGGCACGAAAGTGCTGCTGGTTAGTAAGCGAATTGCAGAGCAATTCGCTTACTGTGCAAGTAAAATAATTATTGTGCTTCCTTTAAAGTTTGTTCACTATAAGATAATTATTGTGCTTCCTTTAAGATTTTTTACTTTATAGAAAAATTCGAGTAGTCTTGACTTTATAATTTTATTGACTCCGGCTATATTTTTGAGTTATCGGCGGAAAAGGTTTTTAACACATATTTATTATCCTCTTTGAATAGTATTTAACATTAACACTATCAGAGAGGTTTTTTTATGATAATTCATACTGTAAAAGAGGGAGAGACCCTTTTTTCTATCGGTGAGATGTACGGCGTTTCTCCTCTGCTTTTAAGTCAGAACAACGACGTTGAGCCTGATTCTCTTGTGGAGGGACAGGACATTGTGGTTCAAATCCCTAGAATCACCCACACTGTGAAAGAGGGTGAGACTCTTTTCTCTATCGCTACCCAGTACGGCGTTACAGCTGTTAATTTACTTCAAAATAATCCTATTATCGTTAAAAATGGTCTTATATATCCGGGGGAAACAATTGTCATCGAATACGACGAGGAGAAAAGCGGAGTAATCGCCGTCAATGGATATGTTTACCCATATGTGAACAGAAACGTTCTAATTAGAAATTTGCCGTATTTAAGTTTTGTCACTATTTTTACTTATGGTTTTACTCCCGAGGGGGAACTTATTGATATTGATGACGAGGACATTATCAGAATCGCCACGGATTACGGTGTGGCCCCCATTATGCTTATATCAACTCTCGGTGAGAACGGGGCTTTCTCAAATGAGCTTGCCAGTTTGCTCCTTAACAATATGGAGGCCCAAAACGTTCTTATTGATAACATTATTGAGAATATGAGGGCGAAAGGATACAAAGGGCTCGATATTGATTTTGAGTATGTGTTTCCTGAGGATAAAGACAATTATGTTCAATTTGTGTCGTCTCTTACTCAAAGTCTTAACGCCGAGGGTTTTTTTGTTATGACGGCTTTAGCCCCTAAAACATCGTCGGATCAGAAAGGTCTTTTATATGAGGCCCATGATTATAACGCTCTTGGCGCCGCCTCAAACGCTGTTTTGATTATGACATATGAGTGGGGATATACGTACCGCCATAGTTGATAACAGTAATAAAAAACACTAATTTTTAGGGATTTTAGGAAATATATCAAGTTCAAAATCCGCTTTTAATTTTTCGCCTTTCCTTGCTTTGGTATTTTTTGTATATACTATTTTTGATATAACATTCTTTAAAAGCCTATTTCTCTCTTCCGCACTTTCGATTGTATAATATAAATCTATTACTTTTCTTACGGCAGGAATAAAATTTTTCTGTATGTTTGATTTTTTTTCGCTTTCATTATATTCACTTTTTAAATTATTTAATCTCTTTTCTTCTTCTTCTATTTTTTCTGAAATGTATTTATTTCTTTCAAGAAATTTTTCGGTTGTATACACACCACGCTCAAGTAAATTATAAGTATTATTTAATTGATTTTTTAAGGTTTCAACATCTTTCTCAGCGGATTTTATTAATCTTTTTATTAATGTAAAATCTTCTTTACTTTGTTTTTGATTATTATTAAGCCATTTTATTTCATAATTATTTATCCATTCCGACAAAAATGAAATTACAGAATCCTCTATCAATTTCAGAGGAGAAGAAATATTATCACAGTATGGATTAGGACATTTTAATCTGTAATAATTATCTTTTTTGCTGCTTTTTACACGTGTTAAAGGTTTATTACATTTACCGCAGTATATTAAGTTTGTTAAAGGATTTTTCAATTCTTTATTTGATACTATTGGATATATCCCTTTTGTTTTTAATATTTTTTGCGCTTTATAAAAAGTTATATCGTCAATTATAGGTTGATGTAAGCCGTCTATAAGCATACAGTTATTGTCTTTTGGCCGTTTTTTTGTTATTTTGCCATTATTAATAGATTTTATTTCTTTTCTCCATTGCCAACGTATTTTACCTATATACACAGGATTTGTTAATATATCTTTAATTGTTGAACTTGACCATTTTTCAGATTTTTGAGGTTTTATGTTTAGCTTATCTAAACGCTTTGCTATTGTGCTCATCCCAAGAGGTTTAAAATAATTTTTTTCTGTTTTTTCACCTTTTGTGTATAATTTATATATTAATTTTACGACATCAGCTTTATCGGGATTTATTTCAAGTGTATATCCTTTGTCATTTTTTATTTTAACTATATTATAACCATAAGGCGGAGTGCTCGCTATATATTTTCCCTCTTGTACAGAGGCGATTCTTCCTCGCTGAATACGGCGGTTTATTGTTTTATATTCCCGCCTTGACATAAACAATCCAAATTCAAAGTATTCCTCATCAAATTCATTGTTAGGGTCGTATATTTTAGTCGGTGTTATTATTTTTGTATTGCCATATTTAAACGCTTCCGCGACGGTTCCTTGGTCTTTTGTATCACCTCTCGCAAGTCGTTCTACTTCCATTACGAGTACACCGTCCCATACACCTTGTTCTACTTCCGATAAAAGTTTTTGCATTTCGGGCCGTGAGGAAATAGTTTCACCGCTTACAATTTCTCGGTATATGGCGGTTATATTTAATTTTTGGCGGTGCGCAAGGTCTATAAGGGTTTTTTCGTGCCGAGCGAGGGTTTCTCCCTCACCACAAAGTTCCGCCTCTCGGTCGGCGCGGGATTTTCGCAGGTAGATGCAGTAGTTGGACATTAAAGACACTTCCTCTAAACATTAGTAGTTAAAATTTCGTTAATTGATGTAATAGAAATATTTCTTTTTGAAAGCTCTTTTTTTGATAATATTTGAATATAATCAATAGGTATGTTAAATTTATAATATTGATGAAATTCATATTTTAAATTTTCTATTCTGTACCATATCATACTTTCTGTTACATTAAATTCTTTCGCCATAATAGTTTTTAATTTATTATATGACACATTTAATGAACAAAATAAATCAGCTAATTTAGGAATAAATTCTCTATATGGCATTATTATTTCGGCGGAGCCTTCATTTGCCTGCCATTCAAGATATGGATTTTGCTGTTTTTTTACATATTCAAAACAGTTAAAAGTTTTAATATTAGTATAATTATGGTTACACACATGAAATAATTCGTGTCCACAATAAAAATTTAGTTCATATTTATTTAATTTATCATTTAAAAGAATTATATCTTTTTTTCCTGTTTCTATTATTGCCATACCTTTCAAAGATGGTGTTTGAAAGTGAATTTTTTCAATTAAAACGGAGGGACAATCTACACAATAATTATATAAGTTAAGTTTATAATCATTATATTTATATCCCATATTTAATTTCATTTGTTTGACGATTAAGTATAACTCGGATTTTGTTAAATATTTTATCATACACACCATCACCACCAATCTTATTTATCTTGTTCTCTAAGTTTTTTTATTGTGTCAAGCACAAGTCTTATATCAGCAGGGTCTATTTTATTTTCTTGAGCTTCTTTCGCATATGATAAATAAACATTGTCAAGTTCTGAAAAGTTTAATTCATTTTTATTTTTTTCGATTTTTACATTTGGAGTATTGTAAGGATTTTCTATATCTGAATTACCTAAAATATAATCAGTAGTTACATTATAAAAATCAGCTAATTTTTTTAATGTTTCATAATCAGGGCTTCTTTTTCCTAATTCATAATTTGAAACATATTGATTTCTCAATCCTAATTTTGTAGCAACCTGTTCTAAAGTATAACCTTTCCTTTCTCTAAGTTCTCGCAATCGTTTCATATAACCACTCCTTTTTTATTATTATATCATCATTTTGATTAAAAGCAATATAAATAATCAAAATGATTAAAAAACTGTTGACAGTCAATCGAAATGATGATAAAATAATAATCAAGTTGATTGATGAGGAGGTGTTAAGTGTTGAATAAATTGAGGTTAGCAAGAGAAAAGGCAGGTTTAACACAAAGTGAAATGGGCCGAAAATTAGGATTAACTCTTGCCGGTTATAGACAAAAAGAAGTAGGAGAAAGGAAAATTTCTGTAGAAGAAGCTAACAAAATGGTGAAAATATTAGGAACTACATTAGATGAAATTTTTTTAAACTCTAATAATCAAAGTGATTGAAGAAATATGCTATAAAAATTTAAAATTTTGTGAGAAGGTATGCAGGAAGCAGGTGAGGAAGTGGAAAGAGAACAGACAACAATCCGCCTGCCTGCTGAATTGAAAGAGCGGTTACAGCGGGAGGCGGATAGGTGAGGTTAGTGTCGTGTGGGGTCGTCGGAACGTCCGACAAGGTAGTCGAGGGATACGTTGAAGTAGTCGGCAAGTTTTAATAGTACAGGTAATGTAGGTTGTTGTTCTCCTTTTTCATATCGTTGATAATTTCTTACAGTTACACCTGATGCATTCGCAATGTCTTTTTGTAACAAATTCTTTTCTTTTTTTAACTCTAAAATACGGGTTGGAAAGTCCATCTTATCAACTCCTAAAAATTTTTATAAAAAATAGTTGACAAGACGAAAACGTCGTGTTATTATTATAACATAACAAGACGAAAACGTCGTGTTAAATTAAAAGGTGGTAGGTGATTGTGAATATTAAATTAAAAAATGTACGACAAAAAAATGGCTTAACGCAAGAGGAGATTGCTAAGAAAGCCAATATAACAACAAGAAGCTATCAAAGAATAGAAAAGGGTGTGCAAGACCCTAAAACTACAACAGCAATATTGATAGCCCAAGCATTACAAACAACAGTAGAGGAACTGTTTCCCATTCCACAAAGAAATAGTTCCGACACTAACCTAAGTAAAGAGTAACACAAAAGGACAAATTAGGCAAGAAAAAAAGTAATAGGACAAAATACAATGACAATAAAATGAGTTGAGGTGATTTTATGGCAATTATTGAAGCTGAAACAAGGAAATTAGCAAATGGCGCAAGGATAAGAGTATTTGATGATGATATTGACGCGAAATGCTTTGATGAACTGCAAAAAGATATGTGCCACTTTCAAGAAGTATTACGTATGCAGGCTGAAGATAAAAAATTAAAAGATAAAGCCTTGTAAAGGGCGATTACAAAAGGACAAGCTGTTTAAGGAATACAATTATTATAAATGGCTTGCTGAGACGGTCTCAAAACTGATTAAGGGGTAATGCTTTTAATTCTTAAAGAGTGTGGCAAAGAGAAAGTAACAGCGGTGTAAGTGCGAAACTGTGAGGGGGTGAGGAAATGGAATTAACCGGAGATGAAACAATTTGCGTTGCGAGGCATTTAATTGTACAGCACAGGCAAGCTGTTTTCCACAGGAAATCACATATGACAGAAGCTTGCGAGAACTGTCCCATAGTAAATAAATGCTATAAAAAATTAGAGCATAATGAAATTGAAATATGGAGCAGTATATATAAAAAAATCTGCGGTGAGGCAGGGCTTAAATGCAGTTTTGCAATTAATTTATACCCTCTGGTGCCTTACGGAAAAGAGGGCAGTCAATAGTATCTTCAAGTCCACATTCCTTTAAATGAATACAGTCAAATCCCATTTTTGTTGAGTGAGTACTTGTATCACCGACAAGATTAAAGTATTCATAATCTACACGAAAATCAATTTTCTTTTTAAGAAGCGGACAAAATGCATTAAACTTGAAACTATTTTCAATACTCAAATTTTTCACCACCTTTCATATTTATTCCGATATGGCAGTATCGGTAAGAATTATTTTATCATGAGTTGGTGGAAATTGGAAGATAAAAAATAAAAGTAGCTGCTTGGTGGGAAAGTCTAAAGCCGAAAGAATAGGACAAGACGGAAGTGGCGGCGGTGTAGGGGGTGAGGAAATGACTATATTGATAGCAATTTTGACAGTAG
>CANOGI010000089.1 GCA_947565475.1 uncultured Eubacteriaceae bacterium | reverse complement strand
GTTCATAAGATAAAGAAAACTCAAACTCAACTCTTTTAACTTGCCCCGTTCCTTTAAAAGTAAAAAAATAACTCTCATCTTTTTGTCTTAATCTCATGACAGGATCTGTAAAAATATATCCCTGTCTAATATAACAGCTTTTAACTGAACTCAGCTCAAAAGGAATATTTTTCACCAAAAATTTACGTTCTATCTCAATATTTTTTTCAGACACAGAGCTCCCCTCATTTCCACATTTTTAAAAAGTTTTTAGGGCATATTTAAAAATAATAAACTTTTAAATATGCCCCTAAATAAAAAAATTATATTTTATAAATTATTGTAAATAACGCTATTTTTATAATAATAAACTCTTACAAGCAAAACTCAAGTCTAAATATACAAGTCAGCCCAATAATAAGCTTTTAAACTTAGTAAAGCAAAAAAATATTTAAAATGTTCTCATAAAAATTAAACACTCTTTTCTTACTTTTTTTAATATTATTGCAAAACCTTTTTAAGCTCTCCCACAACATTTGTTTCATCATCGCCATCAGCCATAATAACAACGTCCTGCCCTCTAAGTATGCCGAGAGAAATCATCCCCATAATACTTTTAGCGTTTACAATTTTATTATCAATTTTAACCTTAATATTACTTGTAAATTTATTAGCGGTCTGAACAAATAAAGCCGCTGATTTCGCTTCAATATTTGTCGTAACCTTTACCTTTTGCTCTATCATAACAAAATTTCCTCCCTTAAATTCTCCGCTATGCTGATAATTTTTTTAAGTCTGTGATTAACTCCCGATTTTCCAACAGGAGGAACCATTATTTCTCCAAGTTCTTTTAAACTTAAATCAGGATATTGAAGTCTTAAAACGGCGACCTCATAAAGCTGTCTCGGCAAATAAGAAAGACCAACCGTTCTTTCAATGTACTCAATTTCCTCTCGCTGTCTAACAGACGCTAAAACAATTTTATTAAGATTGGCGGTTTCACAGTTTACAATTCGGTTTACATTATTTCTGACGTCCTTTACAATTCTTACGTTTTCCAAATCCATAAGAGCCTTGTGAGCGGACATAATGTTCAAAAGTTCGACAATTTGCTCCCCCTCTTTAATGTAAATAATATAATGTTTTTTTCGTTCAACAACCTTTGACTCCACCGAAAAACTGTTAATAACGTTTTTTATTTCCTCAGCTAACTCAAAAGAACTTTCAGCAAACTCAAGATGATAATTTCTCTCAGGATTGCATAAAGAGCCGGCTGATATAAAAGCCCCTCTTATGAAAGCTCTTTTACAACAAACGCTTCCGACAATAACTGAGTTCACCTTTTTATGAATAACTCCGTCCTCAATTATACCAGTAGCGTTTAGAATATTAAAAACAGCTTTCTCATCAAAAACAGCCATAAAATATAAAACATTTTTTCTGCTTCCCCTGCCTGTTCTCACAAAAACCTCACATTCACAGTCAAAAAGCTTTTTTATAAGTTTACAGCATTTTAAAACAGCAACTTTATTTTCCGTACAAATTTTTATATAAGAATTTTCCTTCTCATATAAAAATTCTCCGAAAGTAAGTAAAATCGCTGAAAGCTCAGCGATATTGCAATGCCTGTTCTCATCATAAAAATTAAGAAGTTCTTTTTTAACATCCGAAGAAAATGACATAAAACCACCACTTTAAATATACTATCTTTTTGCGTCTTTGTCAATATCTCTGTGATTGATGATAACACTGTGCCCATCTCTTTGTAAAGAACGGTATAACTCGTTCGCCAAAGTCACAGAACGGTGTTTTCCGCCCGTACAACCTATTGAGATAACAAGCTGATTCTTTCCCTCCTTGATATAATTAGGTAGAAGAAAGGAAATCATATCCTCAAGCTTCTCAATAAATTCTCTGCTTTCTTCCCAACCCATAACATAGTCTCTGACTTTAATATCGTTTCCTGTCAAAGGTTTAAGCTCGGCCACATAAAAAGGATTAGGGATAAACCTCACGTCAAAAACAAGGTCTGAGTCACTTGGTATTCCATACTTAAATCCAAATGACAAAACAGTGACCATAAGACTCTCAAAAGTTTTGTTTTCAAGAAAAATATCATTTATCTTTTCTTTAAGCTGCCTCGTGAGTATATGACTTGTGTCAATTATATAATCAGCGCGCCTTTTCACGTCGCTTAAAAGTTCTCGTTCCCGCATAATTCCGCTGATAATTCTCTCACCCCTGGCGAGAGGGTGATTTCTTCTTGATTCTTTAAAACGTTTAAGTATGGTTTCGTCCGAAGCGTCAAGAAATAGAATACTTATAGTGTGATTTTCATTCTGAACCTCGGAAACACACGATAATAAATCATTAAATAACTTTCCACCCCTAATATCAATACCCAAAGCTACTTTCTCAATACCTACTTCCGGCATTTTACACAGTTCAATGAACTTTGGAATCAACGATGGGGGAAGATTATCAACACAAAAAAAATCAATATCCTCAAGAAATTTGAGAACAAGACTTTTTCCCGCGCCCGACATACCGGTTAAAATAACAAACTGCATAAAAATCCCCCTTTTTTATAAAAATAATCCCCAACACTATATTCAATTAAAAGTTTTTATTTAAAATTAGCGCTAAATCAAAATTTGCCGACAAATCTTATTTCAGGTTCAAGGGTAACTCCAAATTTATCATTTACAATTCTTTTAACGTCCTCTATAAGAGTTATAACGTCTTTCGCCGTGGCACCGCCTTTATTGACAATAAAACCGCAATGTTTTTCCGAAACTGACGCTCCTCCCACAGAGTATCCTCTAAGTCCCGAATCCATAATAAGTTTTCCCGCAAAATATCCCTCGGGTCTTTTAAAAGCGCTTCCCGCACTAGGAAATTCCAATGGTTGCTTTTCACTTCTCAAGCGATTAAACTCATATGTTTTTTCTTTAATTTCATCAAAATTTCCCTTTTGCAAAACCATTTCCGCTTCCAATACAATCATACCGTTTTTAAGAATACGACTATTTCTGTACTCAAATTCTGATTCCTCATTTGATAACTCTGAAATTTTTCCATTTTTCAAAACAACAACCTTTGATATAATATCTTTCATCTCTCCGCCATACGCCCCGGCGTTCATACAAACACCGCCGCCGACCGTACCCGGAATACCCGAAGCAAACTCAAGACCTGTCAAACCCTCATCAATAGCCCTTTTAGAAACCGACGATAATAAAGCTCCGCTTTCAGCTTTTATAATATTTCCATTTACCCTTATACTTCCCATATTTTTGAAGATTTGAATTACAACACCATTTATTCCCCCATCTCCCACAAGAAGATTAGAACCGTTGCCAATAATATAAAAAGGCGCCTCAAATTCCTCACATAACTTAATGCTGTCAATAATTTCTTGACTATTCCTTGGAATAACAAAAACATCAGCGTTTCCGCCTATTTTAAATGTTGTGTGTTTTTTCATTGGTTCATCAAATAAAACATTCGTAAATTTATTTTTAAAAGCGTTTTTCAACTCCAACAAAAAAATCAACTCCAATACAATATTTTAAAATTTTTATATAATTAAGCAAACCTCAAGATACTATCCAATTAATCACAATTTATAAACATATGATAATCAAAATAACTCCTCATCTTTTCCAAGCATTGCCGCTCCGATAATTCCAGCGTCGTTTCCTAAAGTCGCCGGAATTATCTCTGTTTTTAACACTCCACCATAAACGTCTCTCTTTACGTGTCTTATAACCGGTCTTAACAAAGTATTTCCCTGGGCTGAAATTCCACCGCCGATAACAACAGCTTCGGGCTGAAAAATATTTATAACATTTGTTATACCCTCAGCGAGATACTCAGCGTATTCTTCCACAATATCCGTCGCTAAATAATCTCCCTTTTTATAAAAAGAGAAAAGTAGTTTTGTATTTATTTCCTCAATATCACCTTTAACATACTTAAACATTTCGGAATCCTCATCTTCCATTACAGCTTCTTTTAGCCGCTTTGTAAGAGCGGCTGTAGAACAATAGCTTTCAAAACATCCGTATCTTCCGCAGCTGCATTCCCTCCCGCAGCGTTCAATAACCATATGTCCTATCTCGCCTCCGCAGGAAAAGCTTCCGCTGTATATTTTCCCGTCAATGATTATTCCTCCGCCTATACCTGTTCCAAGAGTAAGCATAACTGAATTTTTAAACCCTTTGCAAGCGCCCGAAACACTCTCACCCAATGCGGCACAATTAGCGTCATTATCGATAAAAACAGGTATGTCAAAAAATTTCTTAAATTCGTCCCTAAAACTAACATTTTGAAAATTAAAATTATTAGCGTAAATAAAAAGACCTTTTTGAGAATCAATATTTCCGGGAGAGCCTATCCCTATAGACTTTATATCGCTTAAATCCTTATCTATTCCTTTAACGACTTCTCCGCAAAGCCTCGCCATGTCACCAATAATCTCAGAATAATGTCTTTCCGCTAATGTAGGTGTATTTTTTTTATACAACATTTTTCCTTTTTCATCAACAACAGCTACCGCAATATTTGTGCCTCCCAAATCAATGCCAATATAATACATATTTTCCTCCGATTAATAAAAAATTTAAAATATTTCACTTTAAAGTCGTAAACACAATTCCTTGGCTTTTATGTTAAAAAACAGAACTTACATTTGTTATCTCCCAATAGTCCTCTATAATATTTAAAATTTCCATTATTGTAAAAAAAATATTACTCAAAGTTTTCCTTACCGCCCATAATCCTCTCACTTAAATCCTGAGCGGCGTTATACCCCATCTTTTTCTGTCTTCTGCTAATTGCGGCTGACTCGCATATCATGGCGAGATTTCGCCCTGGTCTTACAGGAATTGTCTGACAAACTATTTGATTTCCAAGAACATCCATATATTCCGCCTCAAGTCCAAGCCTGTCATACTGCTTTCCCTTTTCCCAATTCTCAAATTTAATAATAAGGTCAATTCCCTGTGCTTCTTTAACCGACTGAACGCCAAACATTTGCTTTACATTTATGACGCCTACCCCTCTTACCTCTATAAAATCTCTTATAAGCTCTGGACAACTCCCTACAACCGTCTCATGAGAAACTCGCTTAACCTCAACAGCGTCGTCGGCAACAAGGCGATGTCCCCTTTTTATAAGCTCAAGCGCCACTTCGCTTTTCCCTATACCACTTTCACCAATAATCAAAATGCCTTCGCCATAAACGTCAACTAATACGCCGTGCATAGTCATTCTCGGAGCTAACTGCACATTAAGCCATCTTATAATCTCACTCATAAAGTCCGAGGTAGTATCATCAGTTTGTAAAATCGGAACGTTGTTTTTTGAGGCATACTCAATCATTTCAGGAAAAGCGTCAAGTCCTCTGCACATAACAACAGCGGGAATTTTATGACTAAAAATTTTTTGAAGCGTTTCCTCTCTTTTCTCGGGAGACATTTTACTTAAATAAGTATATTCAACAATTCCAATAACTTGAAGCCTTTCACTATCAAAATATTCAAAAAATCCAGCAAGCTGCAAAGCCGGACGATTAATTTCGGGAGTTTCAACAAGTTTTCCGTCAATATCAACATTTTCCGTTAAAATTGTTAGACCGAATTCCTTGATAATCTTTTTAAGTGAAACAGAATACATAACAAAATTCCTCCAAAGTAAAAAATAAATACTGTTTCTATAATAATAAACCAAAACCAAAAATATTTCAATGTTTTATTTAAAGCGTATCCGAAAACTTTATGACAGATGTCAAAATCTCACTAAAATAAATTTTTTAAATATAAACACTTCTTTTAACTATCTAAGAAAGTTATCCGCCGTAAGTTTATAACTTGAGAAAATATCAATAAACGCTAATAATAAAATAAATACAGCTCAAACTTCTTTTGTTTTTTTGTAACTCTTCTCACGTATTTTAGTTTTCAAACATATATTGTGTTATTATTGTCTTTTTCCGAAAAAATCAAAAACGGCTCTCGCCGACGCTTCCGTCATACTCTCAACAGCCTTGATTTCCTCAAAACTCGCTTTTCTAATATTATCAATAGAGCCAAAATGTTTAATAAGAGCCTTTTTTCTGTTTTTCCCAATTCCTTTTATATCGTCAAGAATTGATTTAATCTGATTTTTCTGATGTAACTTTCTGTGATACTCAATAGCGAACCTGTGCACCTCGTCTTGAATTCTCGTAACAAGTTTAAATCCCTCAGAATGACTGTCAAATAAAATCTCATTATTA
Organism: uncultured Eubacteriaceae bacterium; assembly: GCA_947565475.1. GTDB lineage: Bacteria > Bacillota > Clostridia > Lachnospirales > CAG-274 > MGBC114079. The sequence goes on along the minus strand of CANOGI010000089.1, from coordinate 2,039 downwards.
TTATAAATAAGCCCTCTTGTTCTGTGCCTGTCGTCTTTAATCATACCGCATACGGGAACATTAATATTAAGTTTTGAAAGAGCCTCTTTTACAGCGTTAATTTGTCCCTTTCCCCCGTCAAGAAAAATCATGTCAGGAAGTTTATTAAACTTACCTTGAGCATAGCTGTCATCATTTTCGTCATTTTCTTTAATATATCTCAAAAATCTTCTCGAAATAACCTCGTTCATGCTGGCGTAATCATCCGCACCAAAAACAGTTTTTATTTTAAATTTACGATAGTCACTTCTCTTTGGTTTGCCATACTCAAAAACAACCATAGAACCGACAGAATCAACCCCTTGAGTATTTGAAATATCGTAAGACTCGATTCTGTCAAGGTCAAAGCTAATACCGAGAGCGTTTTTAATTTCCTCCAGAGCTCCAAAAGTTCTTCTTTTTTCTCTCTGCATTTCCTCTCCGAACTGCTCAAGGGTAATAATAGCGTTTTTAGCCGCAAGCTCAACAAGACGAAATTTTTCACCTTTCTGAGGATAAATCGCCGAGACTTTCTGCCCCTTTATAAAAGAAAGCCATTTTAAAATTTCCTCCTCGTCATAAAGCTTTTCTTGTAAGACAAGTTCCTTAGGAATAAATGATGTGCCTCCATAAAATCTTTTCACAAAATCTGTAATAAACTCGCTTCTTGAAATTCCACCAGCGTTGTTAATTAAAAAATGCTCTCTTCCCGTCATTTTCCCACCACGAATAAAAAACACCTGAACAAGAGCCTCGTCATCCGCTCTAGCAAAAGCGATAACGTCCCTGTCCTCCATAGACATATTCTCAATAATCTGGCGCTCACGAAGTTTCTTTATTGAAATAAGTTTGTCCCTCAATTCAGCAGCCTTTTCAAACTCAAGATTTTCAGAAGCCTCTGACATTTGCTTTTCAAGACTCTTAATAATCTCAATATGTTTTCCATTTAAAAAATCCATTACCCCCTCAATCATTTTATCATAGTCCTCTTTTAAACCGGCGTTAACACACGGAGCAAGGCATTGACCTATGTGATAATTAAGGCACGGCCTTTCTTTCCCGAAATCCCTCGGAAACTTTTTAAGGCATCTTCTTAAAGGCCATATTTTAAGTATAATGTCAATAGTTTCTTTTATAGCGTAAGAACTTGTATAAGGCCCAAAATATTTCGCCTTATCTTTATCATGTCTTCTCGTCATATAAAGTCTTGGAAACATTTCATTTACGGTAAGTTTAATATAAGGATATGTCTTATCGTCTTTAAGCATAATATTATATTTGGGAGAATGTTTTTTTATAAGGTTATTCTCAAGTATAAGTGCCTCGACTTCCGTATCCGTGACAATATACTCAAAACTTTTTATATGTTTAACCATACTTATAACTTTCGGAGAATGATTCATAGATTCCTGAAAATACTGCCTGACACGATTTTTAAGCACTTTCGCTTTCCCAACATAAATAATGTTATCATCTTCGTTTTTCATTATATAAACCCCAGGTTTATCAGGCAGTTTTTTAAGCTCTTCCCTAATGTCAAACAAAAAATCTCAACCCCTATTCAATAACAATTTTTTCATTGTTTCCGTCAAAATCAAGACTATATAAATTTCCGTCGTTTGTGTTTATATAAAATAATTTACTGTCAGCGATAAAAATAAGACTTCCTTCTTTGTCAGATATTTTTGTTTTCCCGTTTCCGTCCGCGCCGATTTTATATATTTTATTGCTGTCGCTGTTATTTGAGTAATAAATATAGCCACCGTCACAATTAAAATAAGCGCATGAATCCTCACATAAAACCGTGTTCTCGCTTCCATCTGTTTTCATTTTATAAATCTTATAATTATCACTGTCATTAATATAGTATACCCATCCATCATAAACATTTAAAAATCCGCTGTAGGTATCATTTAATTTTGTCTTTTCCGTACCATCGACTCTCATCTTATAAATTTTGCCGCCATCGCTCCAATTCGAATAATACAAATACTCTCCGTCACTGATAAGCCCTTCGACAT
>CANOGI010000088.1 GCA_947565475.1 uncultured Eubacteriaceae bacterium | reverse complement strand
TCAGTTGGTTAGAGCGCTGGCCTGTCACGCCAGAGGTCGAGGGTTCGAGCCCCTTCCGGGTCGCCATTATAAATGCTTTCCTGTGATTTTTCACAGGTTTTTTTATGTATATATTATTTTTGTGTTTTTAACCGACAGAGGAAGTTTTCGTTTCTTAAGCGGAGTGTACTTACTCTTGTATTCAGGGAGAGCGCAAGCCAGGTTGTAAGGGTGAGCAGCAAAACAAAGTTTTGCGACCAGCCTTACTCTAAATACAAAGGCGAATATTTTTGCCGTCGGTTATGAGAATTTTTATTATACAAAAATTCGAGTAGTTTTAACTTTTTAGCGAGGTATATTGTATGAGTATTTTTAAGCAGTTTTTAATTTCCGCCTATCAATTTGACAGGTACAAAGAGCTTATTTCTTTAAATAGTGGAAGAGTTATTTTATATGAGGTTGTTTTATTTTTGGTGACGACGCTTATTTCTTTTCTGCCTTTCGTTGTTATATTTATTGGATATGGTGGCACAAGTGGTATTATTAATGAGTTTATTCCTGATTTTGTAATAGAAGACGGCACGCTTCAGGCGGAAACTACGGTTATAAACGAGGGAAATTCCATGGTTATTATTGACGGAAACAATGAGAGAAGCGAGTTTGATTTTCAAGGCGTTGATAATGGCGTTATTTTTGACAAGAAAAAAATTATTGTAAACAACGGTATAGAAAGCGCCTATATATCCTATGAGGAGCTTTTAAGTTCTATCGGGGTCGATAAATTTGAGAAAAATGATATTTTTAATTATACAAGCGAGATAAATATACTCTTTATCGTGTTTTTTGTAATTACAATCAGCGCTTTGATTACGTCAGAGGCTTTTGGGATTATTTTTTTAAGCTTATGCGCACTTATCATAAACAAGTTTTTAAAGGGTGGCTTAAATTATAACGAGTTGTTTAAAATTTCTGTGTATGTGAGAACGCCAGCGGTAGTTTTGACAGCTTTGCTTTCTTTATTTGGAATGGGTCTTGGGTTTATTTTTGTTGTTATACTTAATCTTGCTTACTTATTCTTTTCTGTGAAAAAATGCAAAAAAAGTTAAATATTTTTTGATTATTTTTTGTAATTAAGCTGAATTGTTTTTTTGAATTGATTTATAATTAAGATATTGGTTTTAATTTTTGCCAATATCTTTTTTTTATTTAGTTGTTTTTTTTACATTTATAAAATAAGACTTAATATTTTTTGTTCGTATTTATATATAAAGATATTGTTTATGGCAATTTTATTATTATTATATAGTTAAACTACTTTGTTTATTTTCAAGCGGTTTGATTATAGATGGAGATGAAAAATTTATTTTATTTGAAATTTTTCAAATTGTTATAGATTAAAATTGCTGTAAATAAAAATGACAAAAAACAGTTGACAATAAAAATGTTTTATTGTAAAATAATTTTACTATATAATAATTTTATAATAAAACAAATATCCGCCTGTGTTTAGACCCAATGTTTTTTATGTTATGGTCAACAGATTTGAAAAATAGCAAAAATAAGCGAGGCGAAAATTATTTTAGCGATGAGACGGAATAAGGGTGTACTATAAAGCTTATTTAAACTGCCCTCTATTATAAGCAAGCGGGGAAGTGAGGTTTCGTGCCCACCTTTAAACAAAGAGCAAATGATTTTTGACAAACAAACTTGTTCGTTTTTAAATTTATTGGCTATATGAACAGGTCTATTAACGGATTTTGAGAAAAGGGGTTTTTTATGAGTAAATCCGAAGTGGCCGCCGAAAAAATGCTTTTTCTTTTTGACTTGGTTTTAAAATATAAGTCAAGATATATAAAAAATAATCATACTTTTAACATTAAAGAGGGTTTAAGCGAACGCCAGGTAAAAATTCTTATATCTCTCGCGCTAAGTGAAAAAAATACCGTTTCAGAAATGGCGGAGGAGATGAACATAAGTAAAAGCACATTGTCAATTATTTTATCCAAACTTATAAAAAAAGATTTTGTGATTAAGGAAGTTCCAGAGGATTCAGACGACAAAAGAAAGATGTATTTTAAAATTACAGATGAGGGACTTAAACAAATAAAAGAACTTGGTGATAACGCTGTCGATGAATTTAAAAAAATATATATCTCTTTTTCTGCGGAAAGAAAAAAAGACGCCTCGGAAGGTATTAACAAACTAAGCGTTTCCGTGAGCGCCTCTAAAAATAACTTTTACAACACGATTATTAACAGTAAGTATTACAAGGATTTTGAGAACTCGGACGAGGCTTCTAAATTGGCTTTTAAATTTTTTACATTCTTTATGTGTTTTGCCGAGTATTATTACTCTATTTTAAAAAAAGAACGTTCCAGAGAAGAGAGCGAAAACGAGCTTAGCAAAAAAAGATTTTACATTATGCACATTATTAAATATCTTGGGCTTAACACGGTTTCAGAGCTTGAGGAATACACAAATTTAAGCGGTTCGTCTATTTCCATTACAATATCAAGGCTTGTTAAAAGCGGGTTTCTTTACAAGGAATATCCCAAAGAGGGAGACGATGGACGCAGGGTCTTTATACGTTTGACAGAAAAAGGACTTGAAAGTATTGAGAAAACAAAAGAAAGTATTTTCAGTGTTCTTAAAATGTATTTCGACGGGTTTTCAGATGTGGAACGGGAAAATGTTATTGAGGCCATTGAGCATCTTATAAAGGCTTTTAGTGTTAATCCTGTTTGTAGCGATTTATAAAATCTTTAACAGCCAACAAATGAATTTACTGATGTATCAGATTTATTGAAATTTGTTTATTGTTATATTAGTTTTTTGTAAAAAAGCAGATGTTGTAGTTAATAAATTTTAAAAAAGAAAAAGACGGGCTGAAAATTATTTTTATCCATATGTATAGACTGCGAGGATATTTATAAAGCTTATTTAGTTTCAAGTTTATTTACTATAAAATATGCGATAGAAATTATAAAAATAAAAAAAGAGATTTAAGTGATTGTGTTTTATCTCTTATAATTATTGAGATATTTTTATATTATCCCAATAACTGATGACAGTTTTCAGATACACCATAAATAATTTAGTTTTTACACAATCTCAGCGATAGATTTTCTCAAGGCTATGTAATCGCTATAAAGTTTTGGGAGGAGTCTATATAAATACAGAGTTTTCAGGTACGTCCTAACTCAAAAATAAATATTTATTTTTTACAGGAGGATTGAAAAATGAAATATTTCAGAAGTTTAGCGGCATCAATTTTAATTGTGTCTACAGTTATTACAGGCTGCGGGGGAGAAGAACAGGCGCCGCCGCAACAGGAGGAAAACAAAACGGCTGTCGAGGCGCAAATAGCCGAGAGCACGTCCATTAAAAGTGAGCTTGTTTACGCCGGACAGGTAAAGCCTAACGATACCGTAAACGTTACGAGCAAGATTTCGGGGCAGGTCTCAAAGGTTAATTATGACGTGGGCGATACCGTTAAGGCGGGAGACGTTATGTTCACTTTAGACCAAAAAGATATTCAAGACCAGATAAAACAGCTACAGGCTCAGCTTAATGTTTCGGACGCCTCAGTTAGAAGCGCGCAGACCAATCTCGCTCACGTTGACGGAGGACAAAACCAGACACAGGAACTCTCGCTTAAAACGGCTGTTGAGAACGCCGAGAAGGAAAAGGAGAACGCCGCCACAAGCTATGAGAACGCTAAAATATCTATTGAGAATGCTAAAATAGCTGTTAAAACGGCGACGGACAATGTTGAGAACTCAAAAGCGACATTAGACAACGTTACGGAGAAATATAACAACATGAAAATTCTTTATAACGCCGGAACGATTACGAAAAGCGATTTTGATTCCACTGAACTCGCTTATACTCAAGCTCAGAAAGCTTATGACACGGCGCGGAACTCTCTCGCCAACTCTCAAAACGCTCTGACCACGGCGCAGAATTCTTTATCTCAAAGCGAGAACAGCGTTAAGAGAGCCGAAACGGCTTATGAGCAGGCTAAAGAGAATTATAACATTTATGTAAACAAAACGACGGGAGAAAACAGAGAGACCGCTCAGGCGGGCGTAAATTCAGCCGTGGCCTCAAAACAGTCTATTCAAACTCAGATAAGCATTTTACGATCAACGTTAAACGATACAGCGGTTAAAGCTCCTATATCGGGCGTTATTACCTCTAAAAACATAAGCGAGACTAATATGGTAAGCGCTCAGTCGGCTCCTTTTGTTATTGAGGATATGTCTAAAGTCACGGTTGACGTGAACATTTCGGAAAAGCTTATTAACGTTATAAGTCAGGGACAAGAGGTTGATGTGACTATTCCCACTATAGGGGATTATGTGATTAAAGGAAGAATTAAAACAATTACCCCATCCGCTGACAATACAAAAACATATCCAGTTAAAATCGAGATAGACAACGGCAACGGAACTATTAAACCGGGAATGTTCGCCGAGATACATTTTGTTGAGAGCCAAAAGGATAACACTATTGTCGTTCCGAGAAATACTGTTCTTGAGAACGGGGAGGATAAATATGTTTACGTTATAGAGAACGACAAAGCCGTTAAAAAGAATGTGGAAACAGGAGTTGACAACGGAGACGAGATAGAGATTATTTCAGGCGTTTCTTTTGGGGAAAGCATTATCGTTAAAGGTCAGTCATATGTACACGACGGCTCTGACGTTAATATAGTAGGGGGCTCCGATACGGAGGGTAAAAATGACAATCAGGCTGCTTCGGCGCGCGAGGAGGAATAGGAATGAACAGTTTATCCAAAACCGCCGTAAGGCGTCCCGTAACCATACTTATGTGTGTTTTGGCGGCGGTCGCGTTCGGTATTATCTCAATAGGGAGTCTTAAACTTGATCTTTATCCAAATATGAATATTCCCGTTGTTCTTGTCATGACTAGCTATGACGGCGTGGGCTCGGAGGAAATAGAGAAGCTTATTACGGAGCCCATTGAGAGCGCCGTAGGAACCGTGTCAGGACTTGACGAGCTTAGTTCTACGACGTCTAACGGCTCATCAATGGTTATGATTCAGTTTGACTCAGACACGGATATTGACACAGCCGCCTCGGACGTAAGGGAATATATAGACCTTGTAAAAGGGCGTCTTCCCGATGATGCCAATGAGCCCATGATTCTTAAAATCGACCCTAACTCAATGACGTCACTGAGCATAAGCGTATCAAGTGACAAAATGAATATCAACGACCTTAAAAGTCTTGTGGAGAATGAGCTTTCCGACAGATTTGAGCGTCAGGGAAACGTTTCAAGTGTTTCTGTCATGGGAGGACAGGAAAAAGAATACAGGGTTATTCTTCAGGAAGATAAAATAAGGGGATACGGTATCTCCGAAACGACGGTGACGAATATGCTCGCCGCTGAGAACTCAAACACGCCTATGGGCAGTATAGAGCAGGGTGATAAAAACCTTACCATACGTGTGAAGGGCGAGTTTAAGGATATGGAAGAGGTTAAAAACATTCCTTTCACTCTGGGTAATGGTTCTATCGTGTATTTAAGGGATTTCGCTGATATTGAGGAGGTTTATAAGGAAGCCTCAAGCGAGTCTTACACAAACGGCAAGCCGAGTATTCAGTTAGCCATAAGAAAAACGTCTACGGGAAACACCGTAGATATGTCCGAGGGAATTTTAAAAGAACTCGCTAAAATGGAGAGGGAATATCCAGACATAGATTTTCTTGTTATAAACGACCCTGCCGACCAGATTAACAGCTCTATCTCAAACGTCGTGACTTCCGCCCTGCAAGGCGCCGTGTTTGCCGTTATAGTGCTTTATCTGTTTTTAAGGAATTTCAAGTCTACCCTTGTCGTTGGTCTCGCTATGCCTATCTCAATTATAACTACAATCGCTCTTATGTATTTTACGGGTATGACTCTTAATCTTATGAGTCTTGGCGGTCTTACTCTTGGTATAGGTATGCTCGTTGACAACGCCATAGTTGTTTTAGAGAGTATTTATAAAAAGCTTGAGGAAGGCATTGACAGAAAGACAGCCGCGTCAGAGGGAGCGAGAGAGGTTGGAACGGCGATTTTCGCCTCAACGCTTACGACGGTAGCCGTATTTTTGCCTATTCCCGTATTCGGCGGTATGGCGGGAGAGCTTTTTACCGATCTTTCATTAACGATTACATATTCACTGACATCTTCTCTTATTGTGGCCCTCACGTTTGTCCCGATGTGCGCCTCAGTTATTCTCAGACCGGAAAACGCCACGGCAAACGTTCATAAGAGAAGAAACATTTTTACGGCGGCTCTTGATTTTGTTGGATATATTTTATCCGCTCTTGAGGCTGGCTATAAATTTATTTTAGACAAGGCACTTAAACGCAAAAAAATTACCGTGCTTATTATGGTGGGTTTTGTGATATTAACGGGAAGCTGTTTCTCATCGGTAGGAATGGATTTTATGCCATCCTCTGACGCCGGTATGGTGAGTATATCCATAGATATGCCGACAGGAAGCAAGCTTGAGCCCACAAGCGAGATTACATGGAAGATTATAAACATTATTGATGAATGCAGGGAAACAGAGTTTCCCGAAATTAAAAACGTATCTTTCTCAACTGGCGGGGGAAGCGGTATGTCGTCTTTGACAGGCGGCTCGGAAGACACAGCCTCCATAAGCATAGAGCTTGTTGACAAAGAGAACAGGGAGCGAACCTCCGCCGATGTGGCGAGAGCTATGAAGCCTAAGTTTAAGGATATAGCCGGAGCCGATATAGAGGTTACGGAGTCAGGAGGGGCCGCGGGCCGTTTTTCGGGCGGAGGTGTCACTCTTAACATATTAGGCGACGAGACGGAACGGCTTCAGGAAATCGCCGACGGGTTTGTGGAGCTTATGGAAACAATTCCGGGACTTACGGAAGTAAAGACGTCTCTTGAGGAGGCGGCTCCTCAGACCACTATAAATATTGACAGAAACAAAGCGTCAGCCTACGGAATTACAAGTTCCGCGGTGGCGGGCATAGTAAGAACGGCGGTTTACGGTTCTGTCGCCACAACATATAAAATAGACGGCGACGAGTATGATATAAGAGTTATGCACGACAACGATAAAATAAATTACATTAAAGACGTTGAGAGTATTCTTATCCCAACATCTGGAGGGGCGACTGTTCCTTTAAGTGAACTTGCCACGATTACGTCAGTGGATACACCAACAACCATTACGAGGGATAATCAGCAGAGATATGTTTCCGTTACAGCCAATCTTGACGGAATCGACTTGGGAACGGCCAACACTCAGATTAAAGCCAAGCTTGACAGCGAGTTTATTATGCCTGACGGATACAGCTATGAGTTCGGCGGGAACTCGGAAGAGATGGGAGAGGCTTTCGGGGCTTTAGGGAACGCTCTCTTACTCGCTATTTTACTTGTGTATATGATTATGGCCGCTCAGTTTGAGGCGTTTTCTTATCCGCTTATGATTATGGGGGCTATGCCTATCGCAATGACGGGAGGTATATTCGGCCTTTTCATAGCGGGCGAGTCGCTTTCCATGACGGGATTTTTGGGACTTATTATGCTCGCCGGAGTCGTTGTAAACAACGCTATAGTTCTTGTTGACTACGCTAATCTCCTTATAAGGGAAAGAGACCTTGAGTATACAGAGGCCATGAAAGTAGCGGGGCCGGCGCGTTTAAGGCCTATACTTATGTCAACTCTTACAACAGTGCTCGGTATGCTTCCTATGATGCTCAGCACAAAAGAGGGAGCGGAGATGATGACGGGGCTCGCTACCGTTATGGTATACGGCCTTACATTATCTACTCTTATTACTCTTATATTTATTCCGACGATTTATGTGGGCTATAACAATATTAAAGTAAGACGCAGAAAAAGAAAAGAAAAAAGACGCGCGAGGAGAGCGGAGAGAAAACTCGCTAAAATTAATAAAGAAAAATAGAACTGTTCGATAAAAAACGAGGCGCCAAGTAAACTTTGGCGCTTCGTTTCATATGTATATAAAATCAAAACGACGCCGCGAAAATAAAATTTCGGGGAATTTTAACCGGCGGCAAACAGCCTTTGACATATTAGGGGCACCCTCACGGTAGGAATTAAGAAGAGATTATTTAAAATATTTATTAAGAAAGAAACGGTGAAACCGATATTTTTTTTAAAGTACAGACGAGTTTAAGTAATAAAACTAACTTTATAATGGGTTTTGAAAGCGTTTGTGAAAAAACGGGTCAAACCAGCTTGTTAAGCGGGTTTGACGGATGTTTTTTTTGTTACTTTTCTAATTTATTTTGTTACAAAAATCTCGAAAATGTTACACATATGTTACAGTTAGCGAAAAAGACTTGATTATT